>CAZOXR010000031.1:0-9634 GCA_964583885.1 uncultured Methanosarcinales archaeon
ATTGTTGTTTTATGTGTGGCCAGAATATTAGCATGGCCATAAGCACAAAACTGCATTTTTATTTTTTTAAAATGTCTTCAATTGGCTTCTTCTTTGATTTAGCTTTTTTCTGAGCTTTCTTTGCTTCTTTCTCTAAGTCAATTCCTAATTCTTTCAGGCCTTTGATATGCATCTGCATCAGCTGCTCTACAACCTGAAGGATCTTGACCATCTCCTGCCTTTCTTTTGCTAAAGTGCTTAAAGCTCCTTTATGAAAACCAATTTGCTCTTCCTGACTTGCATCTTCTGCCATTGTATCACCTGATAATTAGTTTCTAAAGGGAGTATTTAAGGTTTGTCTATCTGATAGTATAAAAGATGATTAGGATTCTACGGAATCATCTGTTAAGAACAAATCATGAGGGAAATGTGGATACCCTTCTAATTCTCTGAGTAGTTTTTCGAACTCAGCTTTGTCTCTTACAGGACTTCTTAATCTTTCACCAATATCCACAAAAGCACCATAACTTTTTAAGCCATATTGGTGTTCAGCAAAAGTTAAAATTTCTGATTCAGATGCGACTTCTAAAAGTCCCTCAATCATCAAACAAGCATCTTCTTCATCTCCTACATAAAATATAAACTTTTTATCTCGATTCCCACGCCTAGTACCCCCCCATTTCCCAAAAAATTTACGGTCTGGATACTTTTCAGCATATCCTGCAACTAAATCAAATACATTTTGTAAAGAATTTTGACCATAAGCAACACCCCAAACTCTCTGATCATTTTTTAAAGGACTTAAATCCATCTCCCTTCCTTCAGGAGTATGCATTAATTTTTCTAATAGTTGTTTCGTTACATTGGTTCTTTCATCAGCTTCTGATAAATCCCAATCGTCTGGTAGATGTCTAGCATAACTGTAATAGGGATTATCACCATGTACAACTACTCCAGGTGTTTCGATTAAACCACTTCCAACATGTGTTTTTGCAATTCTATACTCCAAATTAATATTAGACATAATTAATTGAGAATAACTGCTTGTATAAAAATCTTTCTATTATGTTACCACTATTTAGTAATTTAAAGAAATTAGGAAATAATATTTTTACTAACGCCCTATCCTCTCGTCTATACCCTTACCTTCAATCTCTTCAAACTTAATAAACCATTTATTAGCAGTCTCATCATAACTGAAAACAACATTATACTTATGATTCTTATCCAAAGCAAATAATATAGGCCTTGGGATAGTGGTTTCGTAGCTGGAACCGCGCTTGTAAAGTTTTCGCTTGAATTCAACGCCTGGCATTTTGATAACCTTATTATTATACTTATATTTAAGATAATTTATTTACTTATATATAAGGTTTTGCATTATATTTGCAAGTAGGCTTAGTATCCGACATCAAAGAAGATTTAAGAAGAAACTTTTAATAGCTATACATATGGTGTTTTGTCACCCCCCCATATTCATTACTTCGATAGATTACTGCTCGCTCTCCTGTTTCATTGTTACGTAAGAAAATAGCTGGGCTTGTAAACATCTCCCTTTGTTCTATATGTACTTCTACAACACCCTCTTCTGTTTTGGTAAACTCAGGATGCAGTTCAAGAAACCCATCTAAACTAAGAGTATCTGAATCCACTAGTGTAATGGTTGCTAACCAATCTCTTTGTTCGGGACGAATCTTTAGCATAAAGAAAAGGAGTATGGGTTTATTAATAAATATATCATAAAATCATACTACGTAACTTCACAACCCCATAACTCACAACACCACCGCCTAAAGCAGTGCCAAGCTGCAGAACACCCATTGCTGTCAAAAACAATACAGGAATTACACCAAGCTTTACAAGAACAAAAGCAGCTGTAAACAAGAAAGCACTCTTAACAACTGCTCCAACACCCAATGAAAGCGCATAATTCTTCTTCCTCTTCAAATAAAAATACTTAACCAAATAAACAATTAGAAAATTACCTATCCAAATAAAAGGAATCATATAAACTAAGTAAACACTAAAAGGCCCGAATATAATCCCTCTGCTTAACACTCCAAGACTTGGCAAAATAATAATTGGCCAGCTTGCTTTTGAATCAAGAAAAACCGCGCTAAGGATTAATGCGCTATTAACTATAACACCAACTAAAAGCTGAGGATGGCCCATCATAAACGGAACAAAAAAAGCAACAAAAGCATACACAAAAAAATGCATATTATACTCTATATTCTTTAATTTCTCAATCTGTATATTCATTACCTTGTTTATTTCCATTTTCATACCTCCTAAACACCTTACCAAGTTAAGACCGTCTGTGCCTTCATTTGCCTGAATTTGCGAAGCAAATGAAGGCAAGGCCAGACGAGACGTACCAAGTTCCCATACAAAGTATGGGGTTTTGGTACGGAGAGTAGGTCTTAACTTGATAATTAAGTCTAAAACTCTGATCTTTTACAATATTTTGTATGCAATATCTTCTCTGCTTTCTTGCTCAATGGATGATCTAAATAATCTTCGTATATAGCCTTAACAACAGGATTTTCATGTGATTTCCTTATAGGCAATTTAGCATCTTCTTTATAGATTGCATTCATCCTTTTCTGCAAAACCTCTTTTGTTGATGGCACTGGCTGTCCACCTCCGCCAATACAGCCGCCAGGGCATGCCATCATCTCAATAAAATGATACTTGTCTTTCCTAGCCAACAATTTTTTTATATTTTTACCGCCATGAGCAACAGCATAATTTATTTTCTTACCATTTAAGGTAACACTACCTTCTTTTATCCCTTCCATACCTCTGATCTGGTTAAACTCCACTTTCTTAAGATGTTTTCCTGTTGCAAACTCATAAGCAGTACGAAGAGCAGCCTCCATCACACCACCAGAAGCTCCAAACATAACTCCAGCGCCTGTTGCAACACCTAATGGCCTGTCAAATTCTTTATCATCCAGATTCTTAAAATCAATCTCTTTATATCTTATTAATTTAGCAGCTTCCCTTGTTGTAAGCACATAATCAACATCACTCTCAAGCTCAGGCCTTGTGCTCTCAAATTTTTTAGCTACGCATGGCATTACACTCACAACAACAATATCCTTTTTGCTGATATTAAATCTTTTAGCATAATACGTTTTAGTCAATATCCCAAGCATCTCATGCGGGCTTTTACAAGAAGACATATTTGGAATAAGCTTATGCTCAAAATGCTCCATATACTTGATCCATGCAGGACAGCATGTTGTAATCATTGGAAATGGCCCATTCTTCTTTACTCTCTCTAATAATTCAGAAGCCTCCTCCATGATTGTCATGTCTGCTCCTAAATCAGTATCAAATATCCTTGCAAAACCGCATTTCCTCAAAGCAGCAACCATCTTTCCAGTTACTAAAGAGCCAGGAGCCATGCCAAACTCTTCACCAATTGCCACTCTTATTGAAGGAGCTGTCTGAACAATAACATGCTTTTTCTCATTCCTTAAAACCTTAATAACCTCATAAAGATGCTCTCTTTCATATATTGCTCCAACAGGGCACGCAGCAATGCACTGCCCGCATTTAATGCATGCAACATCATGCAATCTATGCCCAGCATAAGGGCTTACATGCTCATTAAAACCCCTGTCAGCAAAATCAATTGCATAAACCGCCATAATCTCAGCACAAGTTCTTACACATTTACCGCAGTTAATGCATTTATTATCATCCCTTATAACAGATTCACTCAAATCCTGCTTGTATTTCCTTATTGGCTCAAACCTCATTCTTGTCAGGTTAAGGTTTGTAATAAGCTTGCACAAGTCATGGCTTTCACCATCAATAGCGCATAGTTTTACATGGCCTGACATAATCAGTTCAGTATTAATTGTTCGCGCTTTTATCACTCTTTTAGAATCAGTTAATACTTCACATCCTTCTCTTGGATAAGTAGAGCATGAAGTAACCAGCTTGCCATCTACTTCAACTAAGCATAACCTGCACCTAGCTTCAGGCTTTAATCCTTCAGCCACACAAAGCCTTGGAATCTCTATGTTATTCTCATCGCAGATATTCAAAATAGTTTTATTCTTTTCACATTCAATTGTTTTTCCATTAATCTTAATCTTCATTTAACTTTTTCCTCAATCTCTTTTCTAAAATATTGTAAGGCTGTTAAGATATGATTTGTTGCAGTCTGCCCTAAGCCGCAGAGTGAAGTTTCATGTATGTTTTCAGCAAGGTCTTTTAGATTAGCTAGATCAGTTTTAGTTGCTTTTCCTAATTTTATCTTCCTGACCAAATCACAGATTCTTTTTGTGCCTTCTCTGCATGGCGTGCACTTGCCGCATGATTCATGCGCATAGAATTTAGCAATGTTCTCAGCCATACCAGGTATTGATTGTTTTTCATCAACAGCAATTATTGTAAAAGCGCCAATAGAGCAGTTCTTTCCGCAAACATTCTCTGGTGTCAGCTTAATATCAGAAAAAGGCATACATCCTCCAAAACATCCAAAGTAGACTGCTTTTACTTTATTCTTTGGCTTGCCTAATTTAATCAATTCAGCTAAACTATAACCAACAGGAAGCTCATATATACCTGGATTTGTTACATTGCCTGATAAAGAATATAATCGTAAATTTTTATCCCAATCATTAAATAATATTGCCTGGGAAACATTTGCAAAAGTCTCAACATTGTTTATTATTGTTGGCTTTCCATACAAACCTTCTGTTAGCGGGTATGGCGGCTTGTAATAAGGATGGCCCCTATAACCTTCAATTGATTCTATAATTGATGTTTCTTCTCCGCAAACATAAGCTCCAGCTCCCACAATAATATCTATCTTTACATTAGCTTTTGCTTTTCTTAATACCTTAGAAATAACCTTTTCCAAATGGGCTTCAAGATAAGAATACTCTCCTCTAAGATAAATAAAAGCTTGCTTTGCTTTTATTGTGTAAGCTGCAATTAAAATACCCTCAACCAATGCTTCTGGATTATACCTTATTATAAACTTATCTTTGAAAGTTCCTGGCTCTCCTTCATCTGCATTACAAATAATAAACTTTTCATCTGCTTTTGTCTTTAATGCAAGCTCCCATTTTGTTGCAGTTGGAAAAGCAGCTCCACCTCTACCAACTAACCCTTTCAGTTTTAGTGTTTTGATTATTCCTAAAGCTCCTAATCTTTCTGCTTTTCTAAAAGCCTTTAGCTCTGTTTTTCTTAGGATCTGCATTTTCTTAGTATGCTGTCTATTTTTTCTCTTGTTAGTTTTGTATATGCCTTGCCATTCAGCAGCATAGCAGGAGCTTCATCACAACAGCCAATGCAGGACGCAGTATGCAAGCTGAACTTCTTGCTTTTCTTTACCTTGCTTTTCAGGTATCTTATAATATTCTTAGAATTATTAACATGGCATGAAGGCCCATCACAGATATAAATCATGTTCTTGCCCTGCTTTTGCTCATGCAGCATAGCATAAAATGTAGCAACGCCATAAATCCTGGAGATAGGCATATTTGTTTTCTTGCTTATCCTCTTTAAAGCATCTTCAGAAATATGCCTGTTATTCTTCTGTTCTTTTCTCAATATAGGAAGCAACAGCTCTTTTTCATTCATCAATTTCTTAATATTCCTATACCTTTTTAATGGTTTATTATTATTGAATGGAAGTGAAATAAGAAAAAGAAAGTTAGAACCTTGTATCAGGAACAGCTCTGATATATTTTCCTAATTCTTCAGGGCAAGTAACGCCTAATAACCCCATTAAATACTCCTGACACATCCTCCCCCCATATACATGATTAGGAGATTCTCTAGTGCGTACATGATAAACAGCCTCTTCCAAAGAACTGCCAACACTACACACAACTGTTTCTCCATGAATGTCTATTTCTACTAACATGAGATACGATAGAAATCAAGATGTATATTTAAAATTATTGCAATAATTTAAATATTTCCACTATTTGTCTTATTCTATGCAAACAGCAATAATAGTAAGCAAGATAGACCCAGCAGGAATGAACATAGCTGGTTTCTTGGAAAAACAAGAGCTAAGCAAATACAACTCTGAACTGCGCTTTGTCGATAAGGAATCATTCTCTAATGAGAATATTGACAAGGAAATAGAAGCAGACTTGTTTATCTTTGCAACAAAACACCAGTCAGCAAAAGGAGTTCATTCCTTGTCATGCCACTCACCTGGAAACTGGGATAAAGCAGAAGCTGGCGGCGAAGATAAAAAATTATGCATTGCTCCAGCTGTTTTGCTAAAACAAGCTTTTATTGAATTAAACAAAGCAGGAAAAGAAATGCATCATGAAATAACTCTTGAAGTAACTCACCACGGCCCATACCTGGAAAAACCCTGCATGTTCATAGAGATTGGCTCTGATGAAACTAACTGGAAAAACAAAGAAGCAGGAGAAGTTATTTCAAAAGTAATTCTAAACCTATTAAAAAATATTGATGATATAATGAACAATAAAAATAATTATAAGGTTGCATTTGGCATTGGAGGCCCTCATTACGCAAACACATTCAATAAAAGAATTCTAGAGACAGATATTGCAATTGGCCACATCTACCCAAAATACATGCTTGAAAAACTGGATAAAGAGCTGATACAGCAGGCAATGAAAAAAACAATCCCAAAGCCAGACTTTGTTTTACTGGATTGGAAAGGCCTGGGCAAGGAAAAGCAGAAAGTAGTAAATCTGTTGAAAGAATTAAAAATAGAATTTAAAAGAAGTGACCAATTATAATTACTTCTTCTTCTCTTCTTTCTTTGGTTCTTCTTTTGGTGCTCCTTCTGCGCCTGGTGCTGCTTCTGCTCCTGGTGCGCCAGCTTCTGGAGCTGCTGCTCCTTCTGCGCCTGGAATTGCTCCTTCAACTGGCAATAGCTCTTTTATTATTGCATCTGGAACATTTGCTTCTTTTAATTTAGCCTTGATTTCTCCTCTTGCCTTGCCTGCCATCTGAGCAATGATCTCTTTAGCTGTTTTCTCAAACTCAGCTCTTCTCTTTTCAATCTCTTCTGCTAATCTCAGTTTTTCTTCCTCAAGCTTTTTCTTTTCTTCTGCAGTTAATTCTGTTTTTTCTTCCTTAATTTCCGTGTCAAACTTCCCTGCATTAACATCAGCTATTGTTTCAACAGCTGGCTTTCCTTCAACTAGAATCCCCATTGAATTGCATGTGCCAATTATCTCTTTGACTTTTTCTTTTAATGTTTTTCCAAGCAAAGCATCTTCTTTCATCTTTGCAATCTTGATTATCTGCTCAATAAGAACATCAGCAATCTTGTCTGCTTTAGGATTACTAGAGCCTTTCTCAACACCTGCTTCTTTCTTTAACAATCCTGAAGCTGGCGGCGTGCCTATCTCTATCTTGTATTCTTTTGTAGAAGGATCAATAATAACCTTAACAGGCACCTGCATCCCAGAAAAGCTTCCTGTTTTCTTGTTTATATCAGAAACTACCTGGCCTATATTAACTCCCATCGGGCCTAAAGCTGGGCCTAATGGCGGAGCTGCAGTTGCTTTGCCGCCTTCTACTAAAACCTGAACAATCTGATCTGCCATAATGCAGAAGAATTTGTATTTGGTTTATAAATGTTGCTGAAATTTTCCATAACCTTTATATATATGCAACTCATTCTTAAAAAAGTTGAGGGGATTTTTTATGGAAGCTTCAAGACCATTAGACGCATTAAACAAAGCAAGAGGCAAAAGAGTAATTGTCGAGCTAAAGAACCATACTCAGTATCTTGGCACCTTAAATGCATTCGATATTCATATTAACGTAGTTCTGGAAGATGCAGAAGAAAGAGAGAATAATGAGGTAAAAAGAAAGCTTGGTGTTGTCTTTATTAGGGGAGACACAATAACAATAATCTCACCAGCATAAGCTTTTTCTGAGTGATTCTTATGTCAAAAGGAACAGCATCAATGGGTAAGAAGTCTGGCAAGAAGAATATGATACATTGCAGGCGCTGCGGCAAAAGAACTTACCATATGAGAAAAAAGACATGCTCTTCATGCGGTTTTGGCAAGTCAGCAAGATTAAGAAGCTATAAATGGCAGAAGAAGTGATTAGTTCTTATAAATTTTTTATCAATAAATAATAATCTTTAAGGCAAAAGTCGGATTCTATTGTATCTAATCTGCTCTGCAGAATATAGTCCGACTTTTGCCAAGGTCAGCCTGCATTTTTTTCTTCGAAAAAAATGCGGATGAAGCCCAGTTATTTTTATTGATTAATTGTTTATTGATAATTTTTTCATTGATTTTACCGATAATTTTTTAAATAACATCAAACATTTCAAACCTTATGCGGAGATGCCGGAGTGGCCAAACGGGATAGGCTTAGGACCTATTGGCTTAGTGCCTACAGGGGTTCAAATCCTCTTCTCCGCATTTTTTTACTTCTAGTCAAAACGGATTTATTTTACAAAATAATCAATAGTCGCATGGAAAAGTTCTGGGTTATTAATATATACAGAAGTTGCAAAACCTGCACATGAACCTAAGAATTGAGCAGGCCATATTTTCTTTCTGTGTAAGGCTTGACTTAATTCAGTCATCCCATCAAATGTCACATAACTTCCACCCATAATAATACTTAACGCGGGAATTGCCTCTAGATTTGGCACTCGACCCATAGCGCTTCCAAATGAAGCCCCAGAATGAATAATCCCATAACAAATTGCTGTAATTCCATAAGCACCTGCAAAGTGTTCAATTGGGGGACTAATTTTATTGTAGAGCTCACCAATCTTTTCAGTATGTTTTGAAATGTATTCTCGTATAGATCCTGTGAGTTTACCCTTATTCCAATTACTTAAAGAGCCATGCCGGTTTTTTATTCCCCAATATCCTGCAGCAATACCAGTAACTAAATTAAATCCTGCTCTTGCCAAAAATTCGAGTGATTGGTCCATGGTATGTGTTATGAAACTACTAATATATAAATCTTTCTATTTTGTAACCACTAGGAAGTGATAAGAAGCCTCTGGCGAGAGTAAGACTTTCTGTTTAAATCCTATCAATATAAGGAGCAAGAATATATTAAACTTTGAGTTGTGGTCTTAACAACTTTTACAATTATTCCAGAATGAATTTATTAGCATTAGATCTCTTCTCCGCATTTTTTCTTATTCGCATACATTACTTTATAGTGGTAATAAAATAGAAAGCTTTATATACTAAATCAATATTCTGGAATGTTACTATGAGCAATGTTAATTCCCCCGTGATGGGTAGAAGGGCTTTTTTTAGAGAATCTAAAAGAAAACTGGAAGATTTAGCTGAAAGAGCTTCATTTTTAGGATTAGGATTAAGTATATTGTCAGGGTGCGGTGAAGTTGTTGAAACTGAATATGGAGATGTCAGGTACTTTGGCAAAGATTTAGTGAAAGGAGCATTATCTAAAGAAGAAATGGTTAGGTTAGGTGAACTAGAAGCCCGTTTCCTGAAAAACTATGGGGACAATTACCATCCCAATGTCAGGACTGATGAAAGTGGCTGGCGTTGGAGACAGAACAACGGACAGATTTTCGAAGAAAGAGATAGTATTTTAGAAAAATATTGCATAGAAGCTGAATATAAGGTACATGAATCTGGCATTCAATTTGTACCTTTCACTTTTAAATATCACCAAATCGAAG
>CAZOXR010000032.1:0-9308 GCA_964583885.1 uncultured Methanosarcinales archaeon
AAATCCTTCATCAACAATCCTGCATCAGCTAATGCCATTGAAGCTGCGCATATGCCAGCGCATCTTGAGCCCGCCTCTGTTTGCGGCAGTTCAATAAAAACATCAACAACTGAGTTGGGATATTCATCAAGGTTTAAAACTGGCAATAATGCTTTTGAAGTGACCAGTGAGATTTCTTTTGAGCGTCTTGATCCGCCTGGCCTTACACGTTCGCCAGATGATGAAAAAGGCATCATATTGTAATGGCATCTTAGGATTCCTTTTTCAGGATTCTGCAGGAATCTTGGGTAAAGATTTCTTGGACCATACACAGCAGCATAAGCTATTGTATTGCCAATTCTGAAAGAAGCCGAGCCATCTGCTCTTTTTATGATTCCTACTTTTGCTTCTATCTCTCTTGTTTCATCAAATTTTCTATTATTCAGTCTTTTAGTAAATGCCATTCTATCCTCTCTTTACTGATAATTTTTTTCCTGTTTCTTTTTCTAAAAATGCCTTTATCCTGTCAGTTAATCCTGATAGGGTGGATTCTTTTTCTATCTTCTTTATAGCCTTTACAGCTATTAATTCTTTTTCAGGCAGGCCTTCAAGCCAAACAAGGCCATTCTGGCCTACAGTAATCTTGCAGCCTGTTGAGTCTTTAATCATGCTTACCATTGAGCCTTGCTTTCCAATGATTCTTGGCACCTTGTTTGTATTAACCGGAATAATTCTTCCACCATGCAATTTCCTTAAGCCTAGGCCTTTTGTTGTAACATCAACCAGTTTCTGTGATGTTACATTGGTTACTCTACAAACCATAATATCGCCTACATTGTAAAATCTTGTCAAATCAGCGCCCCTTGCAATATAGTCAGATGTTGCGTCCTTTAAAGACAACATTGCGGAGTATGCTGAATTTGTATCAACACGCCATCCATTAAAAGAAAGATCAATAACTTTGGCAATAATAACATCATCTTTCTTCGGGATGTATTGGCCTGATAAAGGGATTATTTTAACTGCACGCCCTTCCATACTTAATAGTCCTAATTTGTTTGCAATAATCATTTCCTTTTCCCTATAAGTTCCAAAACCTGGCAAGTAGTCCATTCCCTCTGCTATCCCTTCTCCTGGCACTACAATTGATTTATCTTTTAATAGTAGTTTTCCCATTTTTATTTAACCTTCAAAATCTTTGTTTCAACATTACCATGAGTCAGCTTATTTATCTTGTCATAAAGATCATTTTCTAAGCCGCCAGGTATCTCAACAACTGCTAGCCAGCTGCCATCTGTCTGCCAGTCTTCTCTTAGTATTTTTCCGAATTCCTTAACTGCGCCATAGGATTTAGCAGCATAGTCAGGAGGAAGCTTAACAGAAACCTCTTTAACCTCAAACTTGATCGGAAGTATCGGCCTTATTTTTTTTATTATATCCTGAACCTGTTTTTGTACATCCTTGAATTCATCAATATGAATCTTTGCCTCAAGCAAGGCATTCTCTATTCTTTGTGGTGGATGGGGAGCATGTGTTTGAGGGTTAACAGCATTTCTATGGATAATGTTTATTATCTGCTTCTTTTTTTCTTCTCTCAAATTTTCCTTGTATTCTGTTGTTAATGGAATATCTCCTTTCTTTATTATTGCCTTTGCTACCTCTAATGGATCCGGTGTTCCGAAAACCTGTTTCATAGCATTTTCAGGAGCTTCTAAACCTTTTTTTGCATCAGAAAAAACCTTTTGCGCTGCTAATATGCTTCTTACATCTATATCTTGACCAGATTTAAGGGCTAGAGCGCCATTGCAATCTACAAGAATCTCAAAATTCTGGCCGTGTGTTTTTAGCTTTGCTACAATTGCTTCGTCTACTGTTACCATTTTAGTTCTTTTTCTTTTTCTTTGGCTCTTTAACTTCAGATGCTGTTTTTTCTAGTTTTGCTTTTGAAAATTTTGAAAATTTCTTTTCGTCTGTTTTTATGTATGCAGCATCAATTCTTTCAATCTTGAAATTATCGCTTAGCACCTTCTTTAATGCTTTGATTGAAAGCTTTAAAGCATCCTCAACTGTTATTGATTGTGAGTATTCTTTTTTTAATATCTCTTCAACTTCTACTTCTCCTTCGCCTATCGCTGTTGCAGAGTATTGGAAATAAATCCCTGTTGGGTCTGTTTCAAAAAGCTTTGGTTTTTTGTTGTCAATCCCTGCTATTAATAAGGACACTCCAAACGGCCTTAAGCCGCCTGACTGGGTGCACATCTGTTTTAAATCACAGATATCTTTTACAATTGTTAGTGTGTCAATCTCAGTGTCATAAGTTACTTTGTGCTGCTGAGCCTTTACCTGCGCTCTTTCAACTAATACTCTTGCATCTGATAATATTCCTGAAGCTGTTGCTCCCATATGATCATCTATCTGGTATATCTTTTCAACTGATTCTGGCACTATTAATGTATCTACAATTCTTTTGTCTGTTACTAATAATATACCATCTGAGCATACAATTCCTATTGCAGTTGAGCCCTGCCTTACTGTTTTTTTAGCATACTCAACCTGTAGAAGCCTTCCATCAGGGCTGAACATAGTAATAGCTCTGTCATAACCCATTAATTGATGCGGCATTGGTTGCATTTTCATTACACCTCATGATTTGATTTTTTTTATTTTTTCTTTAATGATAATTTCTTTATTGATTATTTGTTTAATGATTTTTATTATTTTTTTATTTTTATTGGTTTTTTGTTTATTGATTACTATTTATGCAGCTAGATACCTCTTCTCTGCTTTCTTTAATATCCCACTTACACCTACGCTTTTTACTATAACTTCTCCATCATTTATATCTTTTATCAGAGCTAATGACGCTCTTAAATGATCAATATATTTGTGGTTTACTTTGATAAGGCCTCTTTGAAGCTCCTGGTTGAATTTATCTTCTAAAAACTTGATTCCTGCTTTGCCTGCTCCTAATTGTCCTACTAACTGCAGTAATGAATCGTGTATAGCGCCAGCTATTGAGTTGTAATCATAGATACTGCTTGAGATAACCTCAAATGCAAGGTATCTTTTCTTTTCCCTTAAACTCGGTAAGATTGGTTTTAATCTCTTTTTAACCATTTTATATTTTTTGAGAAAAAAGCGTTATTCTCTCCTTTCTTCTCTCTTCATAGCAAAGAATGAGCTCATTATATTTAAAGGTTTTGGAAATCTCTTAAGGATTTCCAAGACCTTTAAGCTTAGAAATTGCCTGCAATTTCTCTCGTTTAAAGGTTTTGGTTTATTATTTCCTAATTATCTTCAATATCTCGTCTCTTTTCTCTTCCATTAATTTCCTTGTTTTTGCTTCTAGATTCAACCCCAATAATAGAAACATTTATATATAACATAATCTTAATTGAGGTTATGATACAAAAAAATACAGTAATAATGAAGATACTTGGCAGGGTTGAGATAGATACAATACTAAAGAGAATAAAAGGTAAAAAACTAAAGCAAACAGAGCGTAACTATCTATCAAGGTCAATAAGGCCTAAGTTAATTGCTGCAAAAATCCTGACTGAGGAGAAACTATTGGAAAAGATTCATAGACCAGACAAATCCTTAGAAAAAAAGATAATATACAATCTTGATAAATATGGAGATAAAATGATTACATTGGGAAAAATAAAAAAGCAGAAGGCTTTGCAGATTGAGGAACTAATTGGAATTATAATAACTAGAAGCCCATCTGCAAGATTTATTGAGGCAATACCCCTATTATTATTGAAGAACAAGATTGATAAGTTCAAGCTTGTTGAGATTGCTAATACTTATAATATAATGAATCAATTAGGATACCTCATAGAGATAGCAATAATAATAGCTGAAAGATTCAATATCAAAAAGGATTTTAAGGACCTATTATCCTATTTTAAGCATAATAAAGAAAAAGAGGTTATTTGTCTTGGAGAAGAAAAGGATAGCGCTTATCACGAGTTTATTCTCAAGACAAGCCCTCTAAGAATTAGAAAGTGGAATTTAGTTGGAAGATTTTTTGATGATGATTTTATAAAGAATGCTGAGGCTAATAAATTCTTTATCATGAATAAGAATAATTAATAAAGAGAAGAAGATTATTATTGTAAGAATGAAAAACGAACAAGATAAGGCATTAGTAGTATTTCAGGGAAAGGGCATAAGGAGAATATGGCATAACAATGAGTGGTGGTTTTCAGTAGTTGATATAGTGAGTATATTAACAGAGAGTCAAAGAGCAAGAAAGTATTGGTCAGACTTAAAAATCAAACTTATAGAAGAAGGGTTTGAAGTGTCCGATTATATCGGACAGTTAAAATTGCCAGCAGAAGATGGAAAATTAAGGGAAACAGACTGTGTAAACACAAAATCAGCCTTCAGAATAATTCAATCAATCCCTTCAAAAAAAGCTGAACCATTTAAGAGGTGGCTTGCAAAAGTAGGCTATGACAGAGTCCAAGAGATAGAAAACCCAGAATTAGCACAGAAAAGAATGAAGGAATTATATAAATCAAAAGGTTATTCTGATGATTGGATTGAGAAAAGGGCAAGGGGAATCGCTATAAGGGATGAATTGACTGATGAGTGGGGCAAGAGAGGCATTAAGACAAAAGTAGAATTCTCTATTTTAACTGCCGAGATATCAAAGGCAACATTTGGCTTGACTCCCAGCGAATATAAGAGATTTAAAGATCTCAAATATCAGAATTTAAGAGACCATATGAATGACCTTGAATTAATATTTAGTATGCTTGGTGAGGCTTCAACTACAAAAATTGCAAGAAATAAAGACGCACTTGGATTTGATGAAAACAAGGATGCTGCAAAAGAAGGTGGAGCAGTAGCAGGGGTAGCGAGAAAAGAGTTAGAGAAGAGAAGTGGAGAGAAAGTAGCCACATCTGAGAATTATTTAGATAAACCAGAGAGAATAAAACGACTTGGGAAAAAGAAATAAGGCTTATTTCCTAATAATCTTCAATATCTCATCTCGTTTTTCTTCCATCAGTTTCCTTGTTTTTGCTTCTAAGTTAAGCCTTAATAATGGCTCAGTATTAGATGGCCTTACATTAAACCACCAGTCTTCATACTCAACCCTAACACCATCTAGCAAAGATGCCTTGCCATCCTTGTACTTCTTAGCCAACTCTTTCATCTTTGCTTCTTTGTCTTCTACTTGTGAATTGATCTCTCCTGATGCAAAGTATTTCTTTAATGGCCTTATTAGATCGGATATTTTCTTTTTCTCTTCTGCAATCAAATCAATGATTTTTAAGCAAGCTATTATACCTGAATCAGCATAAAAGTTGTCTTGAAAATAAAAATGTCCAGATAATTCACCGCCAAAGACGCCTTTTGCTTTTCTTAATTTTTCTTTTATGAATGAATGGCCTACTTTTGACATCACTGGATTTCCGCCATTAGCTTTTATTGTTTCTGGTGTTATCCAGCTGCTTCTTAAATCATATAAAATTGTTTCTCCCGGGCTTTCTTTCAGGTGCATCTTTGCTATAATGCTGGTTATGAAATCGCTTGGTATAATCTCTCCAGTGTCTGATATAAAGAAAACCCTGTCAGCATCACCATCAATTGCAATTCCTAAATCAGCTTTTTCATTGACAACCTTTCTTCTCAGCTCTTCAACATTCTCTTCTTTTAATGGATTTGCTTCGTGGTTTGGGAAAGTGCCGTCAGGATCAAAATACATCTCAATGACCTTGCATTTTAGGTGCTTGAAAACTTCCCTTGCTTCAATTCCGCCCATTCCATTGCCGCAGTCTATGACCACCTTTAATTTTGCGTTTTTGTTTTTGATGAATTTCAGGACATGCTTTACATAAGCATTCATTATCTCTTTTCTTACTATCTTACCTTTTTTTCTTACATTCCTGAATTTATCTTTTTCAGATAATTTTTCTATTTCTTTTATTCCAGTATCCCCGCTTATAGGGATAGCTTGTTTTCTTGTGAATTTAAAGCCGTTAAATACTGCAGGATTGTGAGAAGCAGTTATCATTACAGAAGCATCTGCCTTTAGAAAGTTGCATGCAAAGTAGCACATTGGGCTGGAGCATAAACCAATGTCAATGACATCAGCGCCTTGGTTTATGATACCTTGCGATAAGCTTCTGAACAAAGAGTTTGAGCTGATACGCATATCTCGACCAACAAGAACCTTCTTTACATTCATGAAGTCAGCAAAAGCCCTTCCTATGCGGTAGGCCATGTCTTCATTTAATTCTTTAGGGTAAACCCCCCTAATATCATAAGCTTTGAAGATTGACATAAAAGATAAAATAGAAAGAAGTTATTTAAATGTTTTGGGTTTCAATCAATGGTTTAACATCGGATTCCTGTTATGCTCCTTGACCATACGAAGCGTAGTTAAACTTCGTCCGAAGAGTTTTTGAGTTGCCTAAAATTCAGCTGCCTCTTTAGTTTTTACCAACTTTAATATAGATTTCTGCAAAGCGTGTTAAATGTTCAAAGGATGATAGAGAATCTGTTTTCGGTTCTTTTCTTGAGAACATTAGAAATTAAAGACCTAGAATATTTTACTAACGACCTTGAGCTTGTTGCGCTTTTGCCATTAAGCTTTCACGGTCTAGACCCATACCTCCTGCATGTTCGCGAGCGTAACTTTTTCCACCAGGCCCTGCCAACATTGTGTAATCATGTACCAGCACGCCATCTTCTACTCTTGAATCAGGATGCATGTTTGCAATCGCAGGGTGTTCCTCTCCCACTTGCGCCAATCCATGATAATGCGTTACAAAAATTACTCTAGCTCTAGTTCCAGCCAAAGCTCTTAGTAAATCAGCTGAAAGCTCCTGCCCTTCCTCTGGATTTGTGGCACCACCTGGTTCGTCGACAATGACTAAACTACGTGGACTGCAATTATCAAGAATTTCATCTATCCTGGATAATTCATAGGTTTGCCTACCCTCACCTTTGACTGGATCATCTTGAGCTACAAAATGAGTATAAATAGCATCTGAGGTTTCAACCTGTCCAGATGATGCTGGTACCTTTAATCCCCTTTGATGCGCTGATTGATGAACCCCCACACTTTTAGCATAATAAGATTTACCGCCATCATGAGCACCTGTGATCAAGATAGTCCGTTCATCACCAGAAACACCATAATCATTTGGAGTAGAATGATCCCCATTTAATGCGTCAAGAGGTTGACGCAGCGCCTGAATACTTGATCCATTAGAAGAAAATCCAAGGTAAGTACTCTCTCTTTGACCAAGTAATCTATTATATTCCCTACCACACCTATAAAATTCTAACGCAGGAAGTAAACTTAATGTTTCTTGTGCAGGAGCTATAGCGTCTTTAACAATAGTATCGATTAACGCTAATACTTGGCTTGTATAACTACGCCCATAATGGATAAAAGAAGCTTTAATTCGATGACCTAACTCCCTCATCATTTCAACTGGATTGATCCTATGTCCTATATATTCAGCCCTGAGTATTTTTGGCTCCCCTTGGCCTACTATTGGTTCAGTAACCTCAAAAGTAACTCTAAAGAATTTTTCAGTTGCACGAGCAACATCCGGAAGCTGTAAAAAAGGAACAGTATTTAAAACCTCCTCTGCATAAGCTCCTATCGATGCAAGAGGTTGAGCATCACTATCTTTAAAATTTGCCTTAAGACATGCTAAAAGTCCAACATATGCTCCTAAGAATTTCAATCTGTGCGCAATCTTATTTTCATCTTTAAAAGATGAAGAATCCAACATTTCCATGTGGTGCCCCAAGGCATACATTGCGTCAACGATCCCATCCAGTGTATCAAAGGGATGATCAACATCCATAACTTTTCTTTGCTCAGAGATTTGTGCTGGATCTGTAAGAGGATTAGCTAAGACATATGCAAATCCTTCCCCAAATCTCTCTCCTGCAGCCACACCAGCAAGATCATCAATGTTTAGATCAGCTATTAATCTTTGTTCCCTGTTTGATATGCCTTCTAATTTCCAGATGGGGGTATGTTTGTCGCCGTCTTTTTCATAGATTAATTTGATATTCCTTCTCTTATCCCCTAATACCAATGGATCTGGTGCATTAATCATAAAGCGTGGAGATGCCATTCTATTTATAAATTTTGTTATTTTTTAGTGGTCATTAAGCTACTAATTCTGGTTTACTTCCTGCGATTTTCTTGTCGAAGGCAACTCAAAAATTGAAACTAACATTCGCGTTTAGCGAAGTTAGAAATTTTCCTAGTTCTTTATTGATATTTTTTAAATTGATTATTATTTCATTCCCACTCTTCATGTGGATCAATATCAATCCATTTCTTTTTTGCTTTATCATACCTTTCCATATTTCCAGTATCAAACCACTGGCCAGAGAATGGAAAACCTCTAACTTTTCCCTGCTTTGCTAACTTAGGAAAAACATCTTTCTCAAGCATTGCAAATCCATCTGGAATCATATCTACAACCTCTGGCTCAAGTATATAGAAGCCAGCATTAATAAGATTAGAAGGCGCTTCTTCTTTTTTTGGCTTTTCAACAAATTCCATGATTCGTGAACCATCTAGTTTAGCAACACCATAAACAGTTGGGTCATCAACTGTTGTTAGCGCTATCGTAATTAACGCATCTTTTCTTTTATGCAGCCTGAACATACGAGGTATATTAATTTTTTTAAGCTCATCTCCATTAGAAACAATAAAGCTTTCTTTAAGCATCTCCTTAGCTAATCTCAAAGGACCAGCTGTTCCTAATGGCTCATCCTCTTCTATATAAGTTATATTTACTCCAAATTTAGAACCATCACCAAAATATTCTTTTATCTTTTCTTTCATATACCCAACAGATAAAATAATATCCCTTATTCCATATTTCTTGAACAAATCAAAAAGGTGCTCTGTCAGTGTTTTTCCGTGCACATCAATCAATGCTTTTGGGGTCTTGCTTGTTAATGGCCTTAGCCTTGTTCCTTTGCCTCCTGCTAAAATAACTGCTTTTTTTGGTATCTGTGTTCCTAATGCTCTTTTTAGAATCAGCTCTATCTCTTGTGACCTGTTTTTAATTTCATTTCCATCAACTCTTTTATCAATCTGCTTGATAACTTCTTCATCCAGTGTTATTGTAACGCGCTCTTTCATCCAACTAGGCTTTTAGTCAATAGTATATAAACCTTTCTATTTTAGTATGATAAGGTATGATAATAGAAAGGTTTAAATATATGCTGTATCTTGACATCATTTTTAGGAGGTAAAATGGACAGAAACCTTGCTTTGGAGTTTGTAAGAGTTACAGAAGCTGCTGCTATAGCCTGCTCTAGATGGATGGGCA
>CAZOXR010000033.1:0-9208 GCA_964583885.1 uncultured Methanosarcinales archaeon
AAATGCAGAAAAAACAGAAAAAGACATCAAAAAATTCAATGAGCTAAAAAACGAACTTAATGTTAACGAAATCAAATTAAAAAATAATGTTGAGCATAGAGAAAAAAACAAAGAAAAAATAACCCTATTAGAAAAACAAATTTCTATCATAAAACAAGAAATAGAAAAAAAAGAAACAATCGACTTAAACAATTTAGTAAAAGAAATAAAAGAAAAAGAAAACCAGATAAACTTGATGGAAACAACAATCAAAGAAATCAATAAAAAACTAGCAGAGTTCAACACAAGAAAAAAATTATCTAATGAATTAAAAGAAAAAATATCCCAATTAGATAAATGCCCTACATGCCTGCAGGATGTTGAGGATGGGCACAAACACACCATTACAGAAAGAGAAACCAATCTTCTAAAAGAAATGGAAAACAACATCTCTGTTCATTCTGAACAATTAAATAATGCAGAACAAACATTTACAAAATTAAAACAAGAAAAAGATGAACTAAAAAAGAAAGAGCATAATCTTTCAATAATAAAAATAAAGCTAGAATCCCTTGAAGAAAAGAATAAAGAAATAAAAAACTTAAATGAGCACCAGGAAAAACTAAAGAAAGAGATTGGAAAGATAAACTCAAACAAATTAAAGATTAATGAAAAATTAGAAAAATTCCAGAATATTGATGAAGAATACAAAAAGCTCAAGACAGAATTAGAAACAATACAAAAACAGGAAAGAAAGCTCGAGATTGAAAAAACAGCATTAACTCAGGAAAAAACAAGCCTAAGTAAAGTAATAATCTCTTTAGAAGAAGAAATCAAGGAAAAACTAAAAATCAAGGAAAATCTAACCCGCCTATCAGAACTGCAGAATTGGCTTGAAAAATACTTCATAAACCTGATGTCTGTAATGGAAAAGCACATTATGCTCCAGATACACATGCAGTTCAATGAATTATTCCAGAATTGGTTCAACACATTAATTGAAGATGAAACACTGTCAGTAAGACTGGATGATGAATTCACGCCAGTTATTGAGCAGAACGGCTATGAAAGCGCAATAGAAAACCTTTCTGGCGGTGAAAGAACATCAGTAGCTTTATCTTATAGACTAGCCCTAAACAAGGTCATAAATGACATTATCTCTGATATAAAAACAAAAGACCTGATAATACTTGACGAGCCAACAGATGGCTTCAGCTCAGAACAACTAGACAAAGTACGTGAAGTCCTAGACCAATTAAACATCAAGCAAACAATATTAGTAAGCCACGAATCAAAGATAGAAAGCTTTGTGGATAATGTAATAACAATCAACAAAGAAGAGCATGTTAGTTCTGTTATTTAATAAAAATGGGGCTGCGGAGACTCTCGGTTGATGCCAATTTAGGGCTCAATTTCGAACTCCGGTCGGTGCCATTCTGTTTCCCTCTGCTCAAACAGAGGCTGAGGCTTAACCCCAGGGCACAATGATACCAAGCTACACTACAGCCCCATCTTTCGACGGTAAAAGAATAGAAGTATTTAATTTTTTTGTAAGATAAATTATAATAAATAAGTTAAAAAGAGCCTAAATCGATAAATCAAAATAGAAACTTTTAAAAACTTTGTTTAACCTATCTCTTAGATATGTCAAAAGATAGATTTTTAAAAGTCTATTCAAACCTCCCAGAAGATGTAAGAAAAGAAATCATAGTTGTTATTGAGGATAAACCTTATAGCTGGAATGCAGCTTTTATAGAAATTAACAAAGATACCAAGTTAGGAAAACTTATTTTAGAAAAACTTGTTGCCATGGAGTTGATATAAATGGAAGAAGAAGATATTAAAAAACTAGTTCTTGCCCGTCTAGAAGCAATGCCAGACCATATCGAAGTAAACTTAGGTAGCGGTCAGGTACTTCAAAAAGCAGATCTGATTTCACATGTTAAAAGCAGCGATCCGCTTGGGCAACAAATTATAGATATGCAAATGGCTTATCTAAAAGAACTTAAGAATTTGTGAGAATGTCCTCTAGAAAAGCAATTGTCACCAGACCAGAGTTTGATAAGGTTACAAGTTATCTTTCTGAATGGTGTGAAGAAATAATTCTTTTAGCTTCTGAGAAAGGGATTAAAATTAAAGATTTGGGCTGTGAAAACGTTACAAGAAAGGAATTTGAAAAATATATGAAAAAACAAAAACCAACCTTAGTTATTATGAATGGGCATGGAAAGCCAGATAGGATAGGAGGGCACAAAAATGAAGTGTTGGTAATAAAAGGAGAGAATGAACATATATTAAAGAATAAGATAGTTTACGCTTTATCTTGTCATTCTGCTGAAGAACTTGGAAAGGCAGCAATTGAAAAAGGTACAACATCATATATTGGTTATAATAGGCCTTTTTGTTTTTTAACAAATAAAAATAAAGAGTGTACACCTGAGGACGATGAGCTGGCTAATAATTTTAAAGAAGCATCAAATAAAGTACCAATCTCACTGGTTAATGGCAAGCCTTCTGGGGTTGCATACAGAAAATCACAGGATAAATTCAGAGAATTAATAATTGGTTTTGGGTCAAGTGATGCATTGCCAGAAGCAAAAGACATAAGATTTTGGCTCTTTTGGAATATGCGTTCACAAGTTTTGTTAGGAGAAGAGAATGCAGTATTCTAGTGTAACTCCTTCTTTAATTAAACTTTTCGACAGATTTAAATATCAGTAAACAACTATTAGCACTGTGGGTAAGTTTAGATGATAACAAAAAAACCATTAATCTTAGTAATTATGGCTTTATTATGCATAAGCCTTGTTTCTGCTCTAGATTTCACAGTAGATTCAGTTCCAATAAACAATAACATCAATATCGATGAAAAAGCTTCTTTTAATTTAACTATTACTAATGACCTTAACACAGATGAAAGTTTTAGGGTTTATTCTTTGGCTTTCCCTGATTGGGATATAAGTGTAGATCCAATCATGAACCCAATAATGGTGACTGTACCTCCAACATCAGCTAAATCAATCAAATTACTAGTAGACCCATTAAACATAAAAAATGTTGGTTTATATACCATAACTATTAACACACAATTGAAAAGAACAGGCCAGATAATGAAATTACCTGTTGAAGTTGCTATAAAATCAACAGGCCCATTGATTGGTGGCTATGTTCCTACAGTATTAGTCAACATCAGAATGCCTAAGCAGATAGACCCAAGAGAAGAGATTCCAATTCAGTTAACATTATCCAATCAGAATATCCTAAACATATCAAAGATGACCATAAGGGTTGAGAGCAAAAACATATACACTGAAGTAGAAAGCCAGATTGACCCAAAAGAAAGCAAGACTATTGAGCTGAAAGAAGTTATCGATCCATTAACACAGCCTCAGAAAGACGCCTTAAGTATTACATTACTTATGGGCGATAGGATAATCTCTGGACCTATTGTACAGCCAATAGAGATAATAGGATATGCTGATGCAAAAGAAACATCAGTTATTAAGGGATTCCTGAAAACAGGAAAAAATTTCTTATTCAAAACGAATGATAAAAATTATGAAGAACCAATTAAAATTGAAACATATTTCTTAAAGAATATAATGACCTCGACAAAGCCAAAATCAAAGTTTATCAAAGAGGATAATAAAAGATATTTTAGTTTTACACCAAAATTAGATATGAATAATGAAATGGAAATAAGGATCACTGAGAATTACAGGCCATTGGTTTTCATATTTTTATTGATAATCATAGCTATTCTTGTATATTTTGGTTACAGAAGCCCCCTTATGCTCAGAAAGGTAACATCAAGCGTAGAAAGAAAAGAAGGCGGCATCTCAGAATTAAAAATTGTTTTGAATGTTAAAAACAGGAGCAAGGATCCATTAAAAGATATAGATATAATAGATACAATACCAAACATCACTAATCTGGAAAAAGAATTGTTTATAGGCACATTGCAGCCATACAAGGTTCTAAGGCATGAGAAAAAAGGCACAATCCTTAAATGGAAGGTTGATGATCTTGGTGTTGGTGAAGAAAGAGTTATAACCTACAAGGTAAAATCAACATTACCAATACTTGGCTCTTTTAGCTTGGAAGCAGCAATTGCTAAATACAACTACAAAAGTAAAGACAGGATTGATCGTTCTAATAGTTTGAGTATTACTGCTTGAAAAAAAGAATTCTAAAATGGGCCTACCATGGTTCAAAGACCACTGGACAGGACATTTGCTCACGTAAGCTATTTAAACATAAAAATCTTTTCGTTTCTTAGAATTATTTTTCATCAATCGAAATCCAAATATTAATTAGGTGATTTCAAATGAATCAAAATAACAAAGAAATTCAAAATGCAAATTTTAAAATAAATGAGAATATAGCTTACTTCATTGGAGTTTTTCATTATGGTAGGTATTATGGTCTTATCATTCCCTAAACCCAATTTCCGTAATGATGTCTAATCATAAATCTCTTGTATATTCAGAATGATCTTATTTTTTGAAAACTCCAGCCACGAATCCTCTGAATGCACCCAATCTCTTGGAGGTCATCTAACCGTTTGTCAACATGTGCAACTCTTTCACTGTAATCTTGCACTTCCACTCTTGAACAGCCTCCACCTACAGATAAATTTGCTATCCCACCAACAGAAGTAGAAGCAAAAAGCCCTTCCATTGCAATATCTGGATAGGTGAAATATCTAAACGCTACATTGGATACGGTAAGATCAAAGGATTCTTTAAAAGATTTTGGAAGTCTTTCGGCTGTTGAATATACTGTATGAACATCATACATTGCAGGCTCTTCATCTATTGTTACATTGGTAGCAGTTACATCTGCATCCAGTTCTTGTGCGTTATGACACGCAAGCCCCATCCCTCCGCCAAGGTCAAGCATTCTTACTGGTTTTATACCAGTATAATGCCTGATATCAGCCAACAAATCAACAAACTCTTTCTCTGTTTTAAAGTACCCATCTTCTGAAACTAGTTCACGGTAACCTTGCGAAATAACCTGCTCAGGATTATAAGGCTCGCCTACGCCAATCTGTGGACAATACGCCTCTAGACAATTAATCCTAACAGGATCTGACAAAAGGTTAATCTTACCTGTTTTTGTAAGCGGTTCAGCATCAATCTTTTCACCAATAATTCCTAAAAAACTTCTCCAATCTTCATACCTATCATCCTCCCTAATTACTGGAAAATCAGTAAAAACAACAAAATCTCTGTCAAGTCTTATTCTTCCAAATGGGTACGGGAATTTAACACGACTTACTGTAACAGGACTATCCTGTCCTATAACTAATTCAAAATCAATCCCCTTATATCTCCCTTGCTTTGAGTCCTGTAAAAACTCCTCAATTCCCAAATCAGAAAGCATAACTGGTCTTCTTTTTTGTCCAAAATACATGCACTCATTCTCAGCAAAATATACCAGAATACACCTGTTCACAGTATCCTCTAACCTCCTCAATACATTCTCCCTAATATTACCTTCTTCTTCAGGAGTTAGTTCAACCAAAGGATTATGGGAAAAAAAGACCTGCTCAACTAGTTGATCTAGTTCTGCATTCTCTAAAGGAATAAATCTACCTGACTCAATTCCATCCCAAAAATGCTGTAAAAATATACTCTCCATAAAATCCAGAAATTGAATTTGATATTTAAATGTTCCTATTATAACTACTTTAGAATAGTTAATATATATTCAACTGAAATAAAATATTTATCTCAAGAACAATATTCACTACATACTACCCACACATAAAATTGAATCACTTAATAAATTTTTCAAAATGAAGAAATATGGGCCTACCAGGATTCGAACCCGGATTAACTGGTTTCATCTAACATCCGAAGCCAGTTGTGCTATCCATTACACCATAGGCCCTTAGTATAGATTACTAATTAGATACTATTTAAATTTAATCAATAATATAAAATAAAAATAAAAAAGAAATCAAAACCGGTTAAGCTGGCTCTTGACCCATTTTACGAGCCTCTCAAACAATCCAATCCTCACTTCATAGGTTTCTACTTTCATTTTTTAGCCAATTGTATCTCGATTGTCGAAACTCTTACATCACGCCCTTCTTTATTCTGAAAGCCTTCTGAGTCAACCTTTATGTCTTTTATCTCAACACTTCCTTCAAGAAATCGTTTGGAAGCAACCTCTGCTACGTCTACTGCCCTAGAGATGAATTTGCCTCTAGCCTTGATGAATACATCCTTCGCATTCTTTGTTGTAAACTGCATTACAACGCCAGTAACGTAGTTCATAAACGGCTTTCCACCAATAAAGATACTGTTGTCCTCTGCCATAATAGCACCCCCGTTGTATTTGTTTTCTATGTAATTAAGTTTAGTTGAGTATACCCAAATCTCTTTATAAAGGTTTCGAAATCAAATAAACTAACGCTTATCCTGCCAGCTTTTATCCAGAACCATTATAGAACCATTCACATCTATTATTTTCTGTTTAATCCCGCCGCATGTGACAAAAACCTGGTCCTTGCAGAATGTGCCCCCATCAATTTCCTCACAAACAGCAATTGTTTCTGTCTTGAAATCAAGTTTTGTCCTTGCAAAGAAATCAGTCAATTTTATATTTTCATCCACACTAAAGTACAATAAAGCTATAAGGATTATTATAATAATAAAAAATATACGATTAATAATAACTTCATCCATCATAACATAATCCTGAATAAAATCCTATTTAAATCTATTGGTTGGTCAATTACCGAAACCTTTTTAAATAACCTGTATTCAAGTTTTATCGTGAATAAAAATGCCAGAGGATGAAGAAGAAAAAGAAACAATATATGACAAGGAAGGCCGCGAGGATCAACTTGAGGATGATGAATTAAGCCCTGAAGAAGAGGCATTTATGAAGGGCTATGATGAAGCAAACGAAGAGAAAGAAGACCCAGATAGCGAAGAAGAGAAAGGAGATGAAGAAGAGCAAGAGGAAAAAGAAGAATAAGGCATTAACTGTTTTCTGGAATCCAAAAAGACATTACAATAAACTTTATAAAACAAGATAAATTCCGTTCTTAGAATGATTAAAAGATTAGTCAATGCAAAACTTAAAACAGGGTATGGAGATTTTACAATATATGTCTATCAGGCTGATAAAGACCACCATATAGCATTAGTCAGCGGAGATATTAAAACAGAGCCTGTTTTAGTTAGAGTTCATTCTCAATGTTTAACTGGCGAAGTTTTTAAATCCAAAAGATGTGATTGCGGAGAACAATTAGAAAGAGCAATGGAGTTAATAGCAAAACAAGGCGGAGTTTTACTT
Source organism: uncultured Methanosarcinales archaeon (assembly GCA_964583885.1). Classification (GTDB taxonomy): domain Archaea; phylum Nanobdellota; class Nanobdellia; order Woesearchaeales; family CAZOXR01; genus CAZOXR01. Next base: position 7,294 of record CAZOXR010000033.1, read on the forward strand.
TATCTTCATCAGGAAGGCCGCGGAATTGGACTTATAAATAAAATCAAGGCATATGCTCTTCAGGATCAAGGAATGGACACTGTTGAGGCAAATGAAAAACTAGGATTTAAACCTGATATGAGAGATTACACGCCTGGAGCAGAAATATTAGCTGACCTAAGGATTAAAAAGATAAGACTTCTAACAAACAACCCAAAAAAGATTCAGGGCTTAGAAAAATACGGTCTCGAAATAGTAGAAAGAATTCCTTTGCAGATTTCTCCAACCAAAGATAATGAAAAATATCTAAGAACAAAAAAGAAAAAACTGGGCCATATGATTGATATTGGCGGCTTTATAAGTTCAGAATCTAAGTAGTTCCATTACTTTTGCTATATCCTCTTCTTTTATTACAAATAAAGTATCAGTCCAGCATGACATTGTTTCTATTATATTTACCCCGTGCTCCCCAAACAAGGAGTAAAGGTAAGATATAGTGCCTGGCAAGGTTTCAATTTCCTTTGGGCTTTTTAATATTATCTCGATCAAATTTTTATTTTCTTTGATAACCTTGTTCCTGAACAATTTTCTTATCTTTTCCAGGAATTCCTCTCCTGTTACTAATGTTATAGAGTTAGTTCCTTCAATAACATGAAAAACCTCTGCCTTTTTTCTCACTTCTTTCTCCAAACTAAGCAGATTATCAAGGTAAATATCTTTCTCAATAACAACAACAATTATCTTGTTTTTTATTTCAACCTTGCTCTGCTTAAGGAGATTTATGATCTTTGCCTCTACTGTTGATTCTGATTTTATCTTTCTGTAATATCTTCTGCATGCTATCAGAATTGCATCAAAATTCTTTTTTAAGTCAACATTTAGATCAGATGATATCTGCCTTGTCAGCTTGGAATAATTGATCATTCCTTTTTTTAAACAATCCTTTGTACTAGGATGTTCTGAGATATACTTTTCTGTCAATCTTGTGATGTTTATTTGCTTTTTATTCATCTTAGAATTTCCTTTATTTTTTTAATATTGTAGTTTAGCCATTTTCTGTTTTTTATCTCATATGAAAGGCCTATCAATCCAACTAATAATATGCACCTGTACATCTTTTCTCTCTTGCCAAATTTTATTGAGATGTCTCCATATCTTTTATACCCATCTAAGAACTGATTTGCAATCTCTGGAAACTTTTCAAACATGAACCATTTTGACTTGGCTAAGTCAAGCTCGCTATGCCCAGCAATAGCCCATTCCATGTCTATTATTCCCGATATCCTGCCATCTTTGACAAAGATATGCGAGAAATGATAATCCTTATGCAACAGACAAGGCTCTTTTTTAATGTTCAATAAATTTTTATTCTCAATAAAATAATCTATTATTCTGTAGATCATATCTTTTGGGAATTTTTTGATCTTTGAAAGCTTGCTGAGCTTTTCATCAATATCATATGACATAAAATCAGACCATCTCGAAAATCTTGGCTCTATCTTCTTCCCCATTATCCAGCCATAAGATGGAAACTTTATTGAGTGTATCTTTGCAATAATCTCCCCTGCTTTTGCCATTACCTTTGTATCTTTTGTTTTCTTATAATAAATATCAAGATTCTCGCCTTCAATCTTTGAATAAAGAATAAATGCTTTTGGCAATATTTTTTTTGAAATATCCGCCATGTGAACTTTAGGCACGGGAACATCTGTTTTTCTTGAAATCAGATTATAGAGAAATTCCTCTTTTTTTGCTTTCCATTCATCTTTTGGATAAATCCTGAGAACAAGCTTTTTTTTTGGGTTTTTTATAGAGATTTCATAATTCTCATTAATCATCCCTTTCTTTAATTTTTTTATCTTTAATATGCTAGAGCCAGAAAATACATTGCTTACAGCTTTATTCAGCGCGTTTTTAGATATTATCCTTACCACCC
>CAZOXR010000034.1:0-9062 GCA_964583885.1 uncultured Methanosarcinales archaeon
GTAAGCAGTATAAACAACCAGGTAAGATTCAAAGAAAGTTTCTGCTCGCTTGATGTAGCTATCTCTTTATATGCTTCAGCAAGGGATGACTCGTTTTTTACCCTATAAAATTTTCCTCCTGTGTTCAAAGCAATCATCTGCAATGTTGCTTCATCAATCCTTGTTGTAAAGTTCAAGCCATATAATTTACCGCCTTCATCAGTGCCTATGCCTATTGTGTTTACAGAAGCGCCATACTTATTTGCATAATCAATTCCTTCAGAAACTGGAATTCCAATATTGTCCTGGCCATCAGTAAGCAAAACAATTGATTTTGATCTTCTACTGTCTGCCAGTAGATTAGTAGAAGTCATTATTGCCTGGCCTAAGTCTGTTCCGCCAGCTGACTTTATTGAAACATCAAGTATAGCCTGCTTGACCATCAACATATCACCTGCTGGCTTTAAGTCAACATATGCTGCTCCTGCAAATGAAACTAGAGCAATATTAGCATCAGCAACTAAGTTATCAACAAATAATGAAGCTGCTGTTTTTGCTGCATCAAATCTATTCGGAACAAAATCATCAGCAAGCATTGAAGAAGATGCATCAATTGCTAAAACAAAATCTAGATCACTGCTTTGGCCCTGGTACCATAAAATAGCCTCTGAAAGAGCCAACGTAAGAAATAATAAAGTAGCTGCTCTCATTATTAATAAAAAAAGCTCTTTATTCTTAAAGCCAAAAAAGGGTCGTGTTAATTTATGACCTTCTAAAACACGGGCAATTGCATCAAAATTAGCAAACTTAAGCGCCTTAATCTTGCTGAGCTTTAATGTAATGAAATGTGTCAGAAATAATATAGGTATTGTTAATAAAAACCATAAATAGATTGGTTTGTCAAATGTTACATACATTTTATGCCATTCTCAGCTGTCTTTTCCTGAAAAAATTAACCAAAGGAGGGGCAAATGGCTTGTCTGTTGATAAGGTTATAACGTCAGATTCTGATTTCTCGAACTGCTCTTTTATCTCTCTTTCCTGCTGGAGTATATAGGATTCGTATTCGCGCTTTATTTCAGAAGGCACAACAACCAACTGCTTGTCTGAATAAGGGTCCTGTATTATTACACGTTTTTTTTCATCAGGCAGTGTCCTATCGCGCGGATCACGAACCATTACAGATATCATATCGAATTTTTTTGCGCAGATCTTGAGATATTTCTGCCAATCGCCCTTTAAACCAACAAAATCAGAGATTACTATGACTACAGTTCTTTCATCCAGATAGCCTATCAGGAATTTTAATGCTTCTTCAAAATTAAAGCCGTGGCCATAGAATTTTGGATTGACAAGAGACTTTGAAATAATGTAAAACTGGTCTTTGCCGTGAGCAGGAGGGTATTTTGCAACAACACCATCATTAAACAAAGCAAGTCCAACAGAGTCACCAGCCTGCAGCATCACAAAAGACAAAGAAGCAGCCAGTTCAGCAGCATATTCATTCTTTAATTTTTCTGTTGAGCCAAAAACCATGCTTGAGCTTGTATCAATCAGGAAAAATATCTCAACATCTCTTTCTTCCATATATTCCTTTACAAGTATTTTGTTTGCCCTTGATGATGCTTTCCAGTCAATCATAGCAGCATCGTCGTCAGGAGCATATTCCCTGTAGTCAGCAAACTCGAGGCCTTTGCCCTTAAAGACACTTTTATACTGGCCAACCATCTTTGTTGTAACTAAACCTTTTGTAATTATCTCTAGCTGCTTTATCCCTTTGGTAAGGTCGATCTTTAATTCTCTCATGGTACAGGAACCTTAGAAAGAATCTCATCTATAATATCGTCAGCAGTTATTGATTCTGCCTGGGCTTCGTAATTCATGATTATCCTATGCCTTATGACATCATGAGCAACATTTTTGATATGAGAAGGGGTTACAAAATGCGAGTTATTTAGCAATGCCTCTGCTTTTGCTGCTATAAACAATCCAATAGATGCTCTTGGAGAAGCCCCCCATTCTATATATTTTCCTAGATTAACCTTGTATGTTTTTGGATTTCTTGTAGCATCAACAATGTCGGTGATGTATTTCTTGATGTCTTCTTTGAGGAATATTGTTTTAGTAAATTCCTGCATTTGAAGTATCCTATGCTTATTAATTACTGGCTTAATCTTGAAGTCCCCAAATTTTCTTAAGGTTATGTTTGTATTCATTATCTCTTCTTCTTCCTCTTTTTTTGGGTATCTTATTAGCACCTTGAACAGAAACCTGTCAAGCTGGGCTTCTGGCAGTGGATAAGTGCCTGAGGTTTCTATTGGGTTTTGGGTTGCCATCACAAAAAATGGCGATTCTAATTTGAATGTTTTTTTTGCTATTGTTACTTGCTGCTCCTGCATTGCTTCTAATAAAGCAGACTGTGTTTTTGGCGGAGCCCTGTTGATTTCATCTGCTATGACAAAATTGGCAAAGATGGGGCCTTTTATTGTGTAAAAACCTTTTTTCTCATTGTAAGATGTGATTCCTGTTATGTCTGTAGGCAATAGGTCAACTGTAAATTGTATTCTTGAGAATTTGCATCCAGAAACTTCTGCTAATGTCCTTATCAATAATGTCTTTGCTATTCCTGGAACGCCTTCAACAAAAACATGGCCATTGCATAATAAGCCCCTTAGCAATCCTTTGACAACATCGTTTTGGCCTATAATAATCTTAGATATCTCTTTCTGCATATCTTTTAATGTTTTATAATGATGACTAACTTGTTTTTGCGTTGCTTTCTTCTCCATAATTTATATATTGATAGATGAGTATATATAAATTTTGCATGACTGCTGAATGATAAATATAATGGATGAATACTTTAGAGTAGTCATAATGTTTTTTATAGTTTCTTTGTGAAATAAGGTATATGAAAAAGATAGTGGTATTGTTATTCTTTATGATTGTTTTTTTTTCAGCTATAGCTTCAGCGCAAGTGACGATAGCTGGCCAGAATTTTTCTATGCTTGTTGTGATTCCATTAGTGTTGATGGCTGTTTTTATGCTGATATTTGGGATAGTTGTTGCTTTTGATAAGTACACTGAAAGTAAGGAAAGGAAAACATCAGAGGGAAAAAAAGAAGGTAGGGGATTTGGCATAATTTCAGCAATAAAAGAAAAGGTTAAGAAGATAGAAGAGAAGAAAGAAGAGAAGCCAGAGAAGAAAGAAGAAAAAAAAGAGACAGTAAAAGAAAAAGAACGCATGCCATTGGCTGTCTATCTTGATGATATAGGGGGCTTAAGAAAAAAAATTAAAAAATTGAATGCTGATGGTGCTTTTAATCAGCTAGTTGTTTTGATAAGGCACTTCTTTTCTGACTATCTGGGCATAGATTATGAATTTACATTTGATGAGCTTGAAAAAGAATTCAAGAGCAAAAATAAAGAAGTTGTATTTTTTTCAAAAAATCTTTCTGATATGAGCTATAATGCCGAGGATATTTCAAAAAAAGCAGTGATTAAGCTATTAAATGAGTTTGAGGATGTTGCTGAGAAGATTATACTAAAGGAAGACATAGCAATAGATAAAGAGAAGGAAAAAGAGATGAGTAAGCCAGAAGAGAAGAAGAGCAAGACAAAGGAAGTGAAAAAGATAGAGGAAGTGAAAAAGAGAGAGTATGTTGAGGAGGATAAAAAAAGCAGAGTGATAGGCCTCATAAGAGAAGGAAGAAGATATATAAAAAGGGATATTAACAAGGCAAATGATATCTATGAAGAGGTTTATGTGCTGTATCACCAGCTGCCTAAAAACAAGAAAAAAGGCCTGAATAAGAAAATAACTGATTTCTATAATGCGATAAGGGTTGAGTTAAAGTCTTAAATACTTTCTCCTGCGCCTTGCCCTGTAATAGTTGATCATTATTATCATCATTACAACCAGCACAAACATCTCAAGAATAAAAACATAGATTTCTGGTGATTTTTTTGGTGATGGGAATATTCCTTCTTCTTTTGCAGCCACTAAATCACGGCATGCCTGAACTGCGCCCTCCATTATGCGCGTGGCTTTTTCCATTTCTGTCTGGTTTAATGCTATCTCTGCATTTATCAATAATTCATCCAGTTCAAGACATTCTGGGTTTTCCCTGAAAAGGTCATGCGCAAACTGTATCTTTGTTATGATCTCTTTTTTATTGAAGTATCCTTTTTCAACCATATCGACATATACATCGAGGGATGTTTCATATGGCGGCCTTTCAACATCGCCATAAATGGTTATCTTGTACCTTCCTGGCTTTTGCTTTGCATTTACAATCAAGGTTATATTTGTGCTTTCGCCAATGTTAAGGGCCCCGATATAATCATCAGATAATGATGGTGTCAGCTCAGATGAATTGCTTACTGCACTAAGGTTTATTCTGCTTAGATAGACTTTTCCATTGTTTGTGATTGTTATTGGAGCAGTTATTACTCCTTCCTGCTCAACAAGCATTGGACCAGCTGATTTTATTTCCAATGATGTTATTTGTGAAACATTTTGTATTATAGAGCCACCTCCACCCCCTCCAGCAGAAGAAGTTTGTGTTACTGTTCTTATTGTTTCTGCTGTTTCTGCTATCAAGAAGACAGAAAGGTTAGTCACATTTGCTGAGATTATGTTTGTGGTTGTGTTTAATGTTGCTGTTAATAATGTCCATGAGCAGGATGATTGTGATTCGCATTTATACATAAGTAATCCGGTTTCATCATCCAGTGCAGATTCTATGTCTGAATAGTTATACCTTATCGTTATGTTATCATAGACTGGCATTAAGGTTATGTTGCTTGTTATTTCAAATTCAACTAGGGCTCTTTTTCCTGAAGGTGGTGATATTGATTTTGATAAGTCAGTGTAGTTTAGCGCATTTTGGATTGTGCCATTTCTTCTGAAGTTATCAAAGGTTATTTCAGGACCTGATGTCTGGAACTTAAGATTGAATTTGCTTTCATTTATTATTGACTTAACAATATTTGTTGTTCCTTCATGGATTATGTTATCCCCGCAAATATCATTTAAGCTCATTGAGGTTATGCCTGTAGCTGTGAGGTTTATGCTTACTAAAGATTCATTGGCGTATGAAAAGAAAGTATAATTTAATGAGATATTCTCATTTTCTATATCCGTTACATCTGCTTTTATTGTGTAATTTCCTGTTTCCTGTATTTTATAATAGTAATAATAGGTGTAGGTTAGATTGATTTTTGTAGAAGAAGATTCATTAAGGACAATCTCATCATCTGATGGCGTTGTTATTGTAAAATTAACCACATCTATTAATGTATCAAGTTCTGCATTTACGCTTAATGTCAGGTTTGTATTGTTTATTGCATAAGTTTCATTTGAGCAGGCTGTTTTGATTTCTGGAAGGGAAGCATTAACCTTAGATACCCTTAACCGGATATAATCACTGATTGTAAGATTTGTTGTTATGTTAAAGCCAGATGCTGTTATATTGATGTATCTTGGAGCGCCTGCAGGGATAGTATAAGTTAAATTCCAAGTTGGATCTCCTTCCAGTGTGTAGTTTGTGCCATCAATTGTTAATGTAAGGTTATTAACCCAGTCTCCTGACCTTAGCTCTGTTACTGATAAGTTTGTTATGTTTCCAGGGTAGACTGTTGTTTCATTCGCAATGCTTGATATGTTGATTATAGAATCTACAACTTGTTTTATTAGATAGTTTGTTGAATAATTTGAGTAATTAGCCGGGTCTTTTGCCCTTACTTTCCAGTATTTTATTCCGCCAGTCAGCTCATCTCCGGTAATTGACAAGTTATAGGAGGTTACATTAATATCGCTTTTATTCAGCTCTACTTTTGTAAAATCTGTGTCGTTAGCTACAAGCAATTGGTATGATAGATTGTCATTATCTTTGTCAGATGGTTCTAGCCACATAAAGTCAATATCATTGTACAGCTGCAGTGTGTTGTTTGCAGGACTTGTAAGATTTGGCTGCTCTGGCAGTGCTATATTTTCTACTTTAAAGCTTTGCAATGAGCCTTGCTTCAGGTTTCCTGCTGAATCATTTGCCCAGAAACGCCATCCAATAACTTCCTGATTAGAGAAGTTTCCTTCAGTAGCATTGTATAAGTAGATAGAGTTTTGGTTTGATATGCCATCAGTGTAGTTTTCCCATTCGCCAGTCCAATTTCCTTCTATCCAGGTTGTATTGATGCTTCTATTATCATTTATTGTTGCATTAAAGATTACTGTATCATTATAATAGCTTGTAACTGGGTTTTTTGTTTCATTGGTGATAGTAGGAGCTACCAGGTCTATCTGTATTGTGAGGTTTGTTTCATTCATTGAGGACAGACCAACAGAATCATTGCACACTACATTCCAGATATAATTGCCTCCACCAAGTGTTGCTGTTAGATTATTGCTTCCATTTATTGGGTCTGTATAGTTAGATTCAGCAGTCCATTCCCCTGATGAGTTGGTATATAATATGCACATATCTGGGTTGTTTTCATTCAGGGTATAATTAAATGGGATTGTTGTTGTTTTAAACCAGCTGTTGTTTGTTGGCAATATCAGGCTTACTTGCGGATCTATGGTATCAATGATGATTGTATAGTTTGTTGCGTTTAATGCTGCATTTTCCAGGGTATCATTGCACCATACATTCCAGATGTAAGTTCCGTTTGTTAAGTTAACATATGCTGTTTGCTGCGAGCCAGATGTTATTTAGTTTTGTGTTTCATTAGCCTGCCATGAGCCGCTGAAGTCCCCATATATTATACATGAATCCAGTAAGCCATCAGTTGCAGTGTATTTGAGTGTTACATTTGCGTCTCTTTGCGCTGTTCCATTTGATGGCAGGTCTAGTGTTATTACTGGTCCTGTTGTGTCTATTGTAAATGTGTTAACTAAGGATGTGTTTTGGTTTGTTGCATTATCTATGCATGTTACATTCCATGAATGGTCTCCATCTGCAAAGCCAATCACTGTGTCGTTTGTTGCTGTCGAGTTTTCTGATGATATGTATGATATGTTTACTGTAGCATTTATTGTCAGGTTACACATTAATTCAGAGTCCAGATTATCTTCAACAGTCCAGTTGAAGTTCATGAAAGTGGATGATGCATTGTAGTTGTCTATTGGGTTCTTTAGTATTACTGATGGCTGTATTGTATCAACAGTTATTGTATAGTTTGTTGAATTGAATCCTGCATTGCCTAATGAGTTATTGCACCAGACATTCCAGAGATATGTTCCGTTTGTTAGATTTAATTTGATTGTATCCTGCGCACCAGAGATTACTGTGTTGTTTGATACATTAGCTAACCATGAGCCATTAAAGTCTCCATATAGGATGCATGTGTCTATGCCTGCAGAAGATGGTGTGTACTTGAATGTTACATTTGCGTCTTGTTGTGCTGTCCCATTTGTTGGCAGGTCTAAATTCACTGATGGTATTGTTGAATTAACAACCAGAGATATATTGAATGAGGCATTTATGCCACTGTAGGTCAGATTGACTGTCAGTTTATAGACGCCGTCTGTTGACGGAGAAGTAAAGTTATAAGCATAGTTACCCTCATTTGTTGTGTTTGATGAGTTCCCTGTTGCTGTTGTTGTTAAGAGATTATTTGCTACATCATAATAAAGCTTATCATCACCTAAATAAATTGAGATATTATAGTCACTAACATTAGAACCATCACTCAGGTTTATGTGGCCAGAGATTGTCATGTTTTTGTTTGTTGTGATATTATAATCACTGAGGGTTATTGTTATATTGATCCAGCCAACCTGGAAGCTGTCTATAGTACTTAGTGTTTGCGACCAGTTTATTGTACATGTTAGGTTGTAATAAGAGACATTCACTTCGCCGAATGATTTATTGTGTTGGTAGGTTAAGTTTGTTGTGTTAAAGGTCATGTTTACTACAGAAGACCATGTGCCTGTTGAGTTGTCGCTGAATGTGCAGTTTATGTCTGTGCCATTGATTGATTCTTTAGAGGTTGTGTTAGTGAAGTTAGCATAGAAATAGATTGATTCATTGAAGTTTTTTAGTATTGTGTCTGTTGCATCCCATGTCTCCAGGGTTGTGTCATCACCTGTTGCTGTGACTGTCTCTACAATGAATTCCTGCTCACTTAAGTGAGGGGTGATCCATTCTATATAGTCGATTAAGTTATTGTTGTTGTTATCATAAGCAGTAAATTCAATTTCCTTGTCTTGATTAACCCAGTATAGCCTTATGTTTTCTGCTTCTGTTTCTAATGTTGTATATGTTAAGATGTCTTTGTAATGTATATCAGAGCTTACTGTTATTTTCTTTTTGTTTTCGTCAATTATTTCTTCTGTTTTTGCTGGTGCTTGTGTTTCATACTCTATTTCTATGTCTTTAATTTCTTCTTCTATTGTTATCTGCTTGTCATTTGTTGATTGTAATCCAAGGCCTTTTTCTTTTGTTTTTATCTCCTGTTTTTTATTAGTCACTTTAATATTTGTTGCGTGGCTTGTCAGGTTGATTGTTATGTTTGATGTATTTTTATTTAGCTTTACTGTCTTTTTCCATTTTACTGGTTTGTTGATTTCTGCAAAGCCCTGTGTTAATGTTTCGTTTATTTCAAGAGTTATATTGGTTTCAGTAATGTTTGTCTCGTTAGCAATTGTTTGATTTATTCCTGTAGTGTTAGTTATATTCTCGATTAACTCTGTTATTTCATAGGTTATATGCTCAATGTTTATTGTTGCGTTTGTCAGGTTGAATATTAATGAGGGTAATGAATTGTTGATGCTTATTGTGCATGTGTCTATGCAGGTGTTAGTGAATTTTGTAAACTCTTCATAGAATATTGCATTAAGGCTCTGGAATTCTGAGTTGTGTATTTCTGTGTATGGGTTTTCTAAGCTTGTGTTGTAATCAACATATATTATTTGAGCTGAGATTATGTTATTGTATGCTGCTCCATATTTTTGATAAGACAATAAGAAAGTATCATTCCATATCTCTGAGGTTTGTGTTAATGTTATGAAGTTGCAGCATTTTTCATTGCCATTGCATATTGTCGTTGTTTCTTCATTGTCTTTGCTGTATGTTTCCCAT
>CAZOXR010000035.1:0-9060 GCA_964583885.1 uncultured Methanosarcinales archaeon
ATAATTATTATTGCCTTACATATTTAAATACTTCTATTTTGACCACAATACAGATATTTATGTATATTGTTCTAAATATCTTCTTAAAAAATTAATTGTTTTTTCTATTTGGTGTTTTTTCCATACCTCCAGGGTCAAGATATCCCTATACCCTGTATTTTTAAGGAAATGCAGCATATCATTTACAGGCAGGTCTCCGTCACCAAATGCTTCGTGGCTATCATCTATAGCGTATCTATCAAAATCAAAATGAACCTCATCTCTTATTTTTGGGTCCATTAAACAATCCTGTATATGGATGTAATTGATATAATGTGCTAATCTTTTATAAAATCTTATTAAATAATCTAAGAAGTTTCTGTTCATTTCAGCAATTGTACAGTTGCGTGGCTCTCTTCTTTCAGCTAAAACCCTGGGAGCAAGGTCACATTCAAAAGATGTAATAGCTAGATGAGCAAAATCAAGTGTGATCCCAACATTGGGCATATTAATATTTTTCAATAAATATTCAAAATCCTCTATTGTACCTGCAGCATCTATTTTTCCAGGCAGGGTTTCAAGATTTATTTTCATATTTGGATTTGACCTGAGCCCAGATTCAGCACATGTTTTAAGTGATTCAACAACCCTATCTAAGACTGCTTCTCTTGTAAAGGCAGCTCCATTTACCCCACCATACCTATTGATCATGCTATGATCATAACACAAATAACCTTTTTTTTCCATCATATCATAGTCTTTCAGCCATTGTTCACCTGAATGGATTGTAACACATCTTGCCCCGAGTTCTGATGCAAATTCTATTGCTCTTAAAACTTCTTTTAAACTTCTCGCACGATAAGCAGGATCTACATGGCACAGATTATTGCGGACAAAAGGAGCATGAACTGTAAACACATATCCTTCATCTTTGTTTGCCAATAACCATTCTTTTTCATCATCTGTGAGTTTTTCTTCGTATACCTCCACATACCTTATATCCTTGAAGTGCTTAAGCAGCAAGGCCAGATAGTAATAATGTTTTTCCCTGGTTTCCGGAAGAAGAAAGTGCCTTTCCCTTGTTGAATAGATTGAAATGCCCACCTTAAAAATCCTTTTTCCATGCTCCAGTATCCTGTAGATGTTTAATTCTTCATTTATATACCAAACAAGCAGCTTTGGATGATAGTTTAGCTCTTTAATCCACTCTTCTTTTGGTTCTCCTTTATTCTTATAAAGATCGGTTATTTCTGCAAGAATACCTTTCAAAAGTTTTATAACAGAATTTTCTGATATGATCTTCCTTCTTATACCTTCTATCTCAGAATAAGAATTAGTTGCAGTCATCATACCAGCAAGTATTTCTTCTGAACTTTTATTCAAAACTTCAAGAGATTCCACTAATTCGTATAAAGAATTGATTTTTTCTACATTTTCTCTAGTCCATATGTATGCTATATCTTCATCTTCAAAAGAAAACTCTGTTAATCTCTTTTTCTTGACTTCTGCTAAAAAACCCTCTTTCTTTTTAAAAAAATTTTTAATCCTATCCTGAAATTCCATGTCTCTTTTATTATAACCTGACTTTATAAAGTTTATGCTGGCTTAAAGTTTTATATGTTAGATTAAATGATGATCTAACATTTACATATAATCTTTTAAATTTAAATTATTAATAGAAATGGATATTCCTTATTGCAATCTCTATGCCAGCAACCAATGGTTCAGATTTGGGTTTAACTAATTCTGCATAAGGCTCAAATTGGGGCAAGGACTCTCGCAGGTGCATTAAAGCAAAAGGGTGCCTGATAACAGAGCCAATATAAGCTACTTTAAATTGTTGGTTATGCAATCCAATTTTATCAGCAACTATTGATATATACTCCCCTGCATTCTTGGCAGCTTCTTTTATGATTTTTTTTGAGCCTTTATCTCCTTTCTGAGCACTCTCAAATACGATTTTTGCCATAGAAGCAATTTCCCTATCAGGCAGTTGAGCCCCTTTCTTAAGCATGGATTTTTTAATAAGCTCTATAACTTTTGTAAATGCTATATTTTTGTATTCGGAGAATATTTTTCCTTCTCTAAAAGCAGAACGTAAAGCACGCACCAATATGGTGTTTGATTTTTTTCCTAACTTTTCCTCGATATTTAAAGCTGCATGATACGCTATAAATCTTCCACCTATAGTTACAACCTTTCTCCAGTCTCTTGTATTTCCTTTCATTGCAGCGTCTCGTCCATTGTTATAGCCATAAACCATATGGCCTGTTCCCCCAATAATGATGATTCCTGGTTCTCCATTAAAAGAACCATACCATGCTAACAGGCTATCCTGGATTATAATTGCATCGCCAATATTCGAATGAAAACGGCGAATATATTTTTGCATAAGTTCGTTCATTCTTTGATGGTCTTCTGGGGTGTCTATCCCGCACATACCTGCGCAGATTCTCCTGAAATACGTAGTCTCAAAATTTAATCCTGCATCTTCTGTAGCCTTCTTTAATCCGGTTATAAGACTGTCAAAAGTTTTTATTACACCCACTAACATTGGAAATGACGGGCCTGATTCTGCTTTACCAATTATCTTGCCATTTTTATCACTAACAACTGTCTTTGTGTGGGTAGCACCCCCATCAATTCCTGCGTAGAAGTATTCTGATTCAGATGGAGTTTCTCTTTTCAGTCTCTTAAGTATTTTTTTTATGCCTTTTTCAAGAGAGATTGTCCTTTCCAATAATTTTATAGCTTTATCTGATTGCCATGCGCCTTTAATCTTTGCCAAAAATATTGAAGCTTCTTTTTGTAATAATTTTAGTTCTTCAACAAGTAATTCCTCTTCTCTCTGATTATCAAAAGACCCCCTTAATTGGGCATAATCCACAATTTTTGATTGTAAGGCTCTAAATAATCTTATTGCTCTTTGCCTTCCTTTTTCATTAGCCTCGTCATCATCAACTGCTAGTTCCTCCAGACTTTTTCTGGATTCCTCAACAGAGAAATATACAAATCTCAACGCACTGTCTAATGTAAGAACCCGAACTGAAAAGGGATTTATCTGGTCAGCAGCCATAAACTAATTGCATATCACTTATTCTATATTAAGTTTATGCTGTATATTAAAGAATAAAATCTTTTAAACTTTTTTTGCAACAGCAATCACAAACTCAGAAGTCTTATTATCAAAATGCTCTTTTTCTGTTTTTATTGTCTTGACTTTAAATCCTGCTTTGCTTAAAACTTTTTTAATGCCATTTTCGTCATAGAACCTTCTTCTTTGGCCATCAGGATAAACCCAGACATCTTCTTCGATCTCCTTTCCTTTTCCAAAAAGATGGTCACCTTTTCCTTTAACTGCGAACACAACATGCCCACCTTTTTTCAACAGCTGGTGCATCTCTGAAAAGATAATATCAGTCATGACAGAATTAGTGTAGTGCAGAAAGGAATGTGCGTGTATCATATCAACAAAGCCATTCTTTGAATTGTTCTGCCTCTTAAGGGCACTCCAAACATCATCATTTATCACTTTTATATTCCTAATACCTTTGTTATCCGTCTGCTCTTTAAGTGTATTGGCAGCAGCTTTAGCTATTTCAACACTAGCAACTTTCCTGCAATATTTTGAGAAAAAGATAGAGTCTCTTCCTGTTCCTGCACCAAGCTCCCACAATACCTTGCCTTTAATATCCTTAAGCAAAGGCAGGGTGTGCTTCAGTGCCAAATCACTTGGCTTAACCCCAAATCTAAACTTAGAATCAGTCCATATCTTCTCCCAACATTCACTAAAATTTATGGCCTCATTCAGATATTCAAGTATAGCATCATATTGCTCTTTGGTATAGCCATTAGGACCACTGCCGATAATACTCTTCACAACAGCATACGCCATTGATTTCTCACAGCGATATTTTGATATTGACATATCTATCCAAGAATGATGAATATTCTCAGTATTTATAAAGCTTTTGTTTCATTTTGAAAAAAAATAGGTATAGTTTAATTGAAAAAACAAAAAATTTATATATATAAACATTCAATCAGTTTCATTATGAAATTAACTAAGAATGAAGAAAAAACACTTGGATTGATCCTTCTTAAACCAAATATTAAAAATCAGGAGATTGCAGATAAATTAAGCCTTACAAGCCAGGCAATAGGTAAGATAAAGCAGAACCTCCGTAAGAAAGGAATTCTAAAAGGCTATGAAGCCATATTGGATTATGAGAAGATGGGCATAAAGTTATTTGCATTATCTCTTGTAAAAATAATGCCAAAGGCATTTAGAAAATATGAAAAAGAAGAAATCAATAAAATGCTCCAGCCATCAAATGTTATAACTTTGTTCACCATACCGCAGACAAACATAACACATATCATATTATACGCTTTTAGGGACATAGCAGAATATGATAATTACTTCAGAATACTCCAGTCAAAATTAGCTGGCTTAATTGAGATAAAGGAAACCTATGTTTTTTCAAATGAGAGTTTTATAAAAAATTCATCAGTGGATTTGTTTTTCAAAATATTAAGTGAATCAGGAAAAGAAAAAGAAATGCCTGCGCCTTTAAAGCCGAAGATCAAAGAAAAATGAATGAAAAAATAGCAAAAAAGGTCAAACAAAACCTCAGGATAATAAAGAGATGCTGCGTAAAAGCCCCTAATGGCATAGCAATTTTAGCTTCTCTTAGAAGGAGCAGATACCCTTATGTCTATCCAAGAGATGCTGCTGGTGTTTCAAAAGCCCTAAAATCTATTGCTCTTTATACAGCTTTTGGAGAAGAGGCTTTTGGGTTGCTAAAAGAGTCAGCTAAATTTATAATGCATATCCTGGTCAGTGACGGGTATCTTGGCCAGAGATACAGCATTACAGGCAAGGATAGGTCCATATATAAACAAGAGGATAATGTTGCTCATGGCATAATAATAATTGGAAATTACTTAACAACAGCCTATGCTTTGAATAAAAAGATAAACGACAAGAAAAGATTCATAGAGTCCATGTTAAAAGGAATGGAGTTTGCATTAAATAATTACTATAAAAGTAGAAAGGGTTTGTTCTTTTCAACATCTTCTATCCATCAGGGCTCGAATGAAACAGGATTTACCATCTGGACAAATTTCTCGTATTTTTTAGCGTTAAGTTTAGTTGAAGAGGTACTAATAAAAGAGAAAAGGAAAAAATTATATTTAAAATATAACAAATTCAAAAAAAGATTCGAAAAAACACTTCTTAAAAAATTCATTAAAAGAGGTATTTTTATCCACAGAATCACAAAAAAAGGAGAGTATGACAAAAAGCCAGATATAACCCAGTTATCTCCTTTTTATTTTGGCTATAAGGGCAAAGAAAGAATAATTGATAATACAATGAAATATCTGGAGAAAAATTTATGGGACAATAAATTAGGATTATTGATGAGGTACCCCTGTATTGAAAAAGACATATCTATGCACAACCATGGGGGCTGCGGTGTTTTTCTAGGTTATTCTGCAATATACGCACAATATCTTTACAGAATTGGGAGGATAAAAAAAGGCGATAATATATTAAAAAAGATAGATTCCTATGCAACAAGTAAAGGGTATTTGGGGGAGCATATCAGCACGAATGAGCAGTTCAGGGCTTTTATTAAGCATGAATGGGAAACAGGTATTGACTTTAAAAAAGAGTTTGACAAAGATATATTATTGCCCGGTATTGATTTTGATAATATTACAGAAGAAGTTTACAATATGAAGAAAACCTATGATAAGATAAGGTTTCTTTTAAGGTTAAGAAAAAACAAAGGAAGAAAGTTTATAAGATTTGCAGTGCCTCATTCATGGGCGCATGCAGAGTATATCTGCGCTTTGTTGGAAAAAGGTGTTGAATAATCATGGAAATAAGAAAAGATTACATCATGAACAGGTGGGTGTTTTATTCTCCTGAAAGAAAAAAGAGGCCAAGGGAATTTGGGAAGAGTATCAGGGAAACAAGCAAGGTTTGCTTTTTCTGCTCTGGAAATGAGAAATTAACTCCGCCAGAGATTGGAAGAATAGAAGAAAAAGGCAGATGGAAGATAAGGTGGTTTCCAAATAAATTTCCAATAGTTGAATTAAAAGATTTTTTAAAGATTGAAAAAAGTGATTTTTTTTCTTCAATGGATTCTTATGGGGAACATGAGGTAATAGCTGAGACCAATAAACATAATAAACAGTTGTGGGATCTGCCTGGAAAAGACATAAGATTAATTCTGGATGTTTATAAAAACAGGATTTATGAGTTAAATAAGCTTAAAAATATAAAATATGTTTTGGTGTTCAAGAATCATGGAAAAGAAGGAGGCACATCTTTAATACATTCACATACACAGGTTGTTGGATTGCCTTTAGTTCCAACAGCCATAAAAGAAGAGGTTAAAGCTGTTAATAAATTTAAGAAATGCCCTTATTGCAGGATTTTAAAGATAGAGGCAAAAAGCAAGAGAAAATGTTTTGAAAACAAAAGCTTTGTTGCTTTTTGCCCTTATGCTTCAAGGTTCAATTATGAAGTGTGGATTTTTCCAAAAAAGCATGTTAGGAATTTGATAGAATTGAATGATAAGGAAACAAATGACTTAGCAGATATCCTTAGGAAAGTTTTTTTGAAATTAAGGAAAATAAATGCTGCTTATAATTTTTTTCTGCATTATTCCCCTAAAAATAAAGATCTGCATTTCCATATAGAGGTAACTCCAAGAATTGCTACATGGGCTGGATTTGAATTCTCAACAGATTTTATAATCAACAGTGTAATGCCAGAGGATGCTGCTGGGTTTTATAGGAAATAATAAAGTTAAAAACCCAAAGCAGACTCGTTTCATCCTTAGCACTCTAAAAAACAGGGTTTTTTAGAAACCTTTTTAAATAGGATAAATTTTCTGAGGTAATATGTCAAATAAATCACGTGGACTTGGAGCAGGGAAAAAACTGAGGGACAGAAGGATTAGTGGCAGATGGCACTATAAATGGTTTATAAGAAAAGCTATGGCTTTAAAGGAGAAATCTGACCCCTTGGAAGGCTCTCACCAGGCAAAAGGCATTGTTCTTGAAAAGGTTCAGTTAGAAGCAAAACAGCCAAACTCAGCTATGAGGAAATGCGTTAGGGTGCAATTGATTAAAAATGGCAAGCAGATCACTGCTTTCTGTCCAGGAGATGGCGCTACTAAATTAATTGATGAGCATGATGAGGTCATTATAGAGTGTATTGGCGGCGCAATGGGAAAGAGCAAAGGAGATATTCCGGGTGTCAGGTGGCAGGTTATCAAGGTTAATGATCAAAGTTTAGATGCTTTAAGGAAAGGTATAATTGAGAAAGCTAGAAAATAGTTCGTGGGATTGAGCGAAGCGAAATCCCACTTGAGTGGTTTTTACCAGATTTTTTTCAAAAATCTGATTGATACGGCAAGGAAGTAAAATGGAGCTAAAACTATTTAACAGATGGAGCACAGCAGGAATAAAGGTAGATGATCCTGGATTAAAGGATTATATAAATTTAGAGCCAAGAATAGTTCCTAGAACAGGAGCAAGGTATGCTGGCAGCAGATTCCATAAGAGCAAGGTGTTTATTGTTGAAAGATTACTCAATAAAATAATGGTTCCGGGACATAAAGGAAAAAAACATTTCAGGACTAGTTCTCCCATTACAGGAAAGGCGCATAGTGTTTATAATGTTGCTGAAAAAACATTCAGGATAATTGAGCAGAAAACAAAAGAGAACCCTATAAAGGTTTTTGTTAAAGCTCTTGAGAATGCTGCTCAAAGGGAAGAGATAGTAAGTATTGAGTATGGCGGAGCCAGATATCCAAAAGCAGTTGAATGCGCTCCTCAAAGAAGGATTGATGTTGCTCTTCGTCATATGACGCAAGGTGCTTATGGCAAGGCCTTTAAGTCTAAAAAGAATATTGAGGATTGTTTAGCTGATGAGATCATTGCTGCTTTTAAGTTGAGTTCTGAATCAGCTGCAATTTCTAAGAAGTTAGAGCTAGAAAGACAGGCTGATACTGCTAGGTAAGTTTATTTCTTAATGAATATAATCTTTTAAGATATTTCTTATAAGCTTCCTTGTGTTTTCCGATTGTAAGCAGCCAGATTGTGCTGCCCTTTATATAATAAACAAGCCCTATATTATCTGTTATTGGCTCCCTATAGCAGTTCTCTCCTCCGCTAAGGTGTTTTTGTCTCTCAGGATTCTCTTTTATCTTATTCTTTTTATTATAGAAGGTTGTAATATCTTTTAAGTTGAGCTTATCTAAGTCTTTGAAGAAATCAGGGTGTTCTTTGATCTCCCACTCATTCAATTTTAACTCCTCTCTGTTTAAGATACGTGTCTAACTCTTTCTCTGACTTCCCAATAGATGGGTTTTTTTCAATATCAGCTATTCTTTTTTTAGCAACTTCGTCCTGGTCAAATATGTCTGCAACGTCTTCTATAAGATTCTCCACATCTGCAATTACCTTGTTGAATTTTTCTTCTGGAATTGTTATTGATGCCATAGTTAAATTAAATGTTATCCTAGTATAAATAATTAACGTTTATACATCTAAGAATTAACAATAACGTTTATAAAACATTAAAAACTCCAATTTATTAATGAAAAAAACAAATAAACAACCAAAAACAAAACAAGAAACCAAGAAAAAACTAGACAGAAAACCAATAATCGAAGAAATAAACAAAGTTCTTGAATCATTTGTTTTTGATAAAGAAAAGCCTGATTTAGAAAGAATATTGGAAAGTTCTAAAGAGAAGATAAAAAAGTTTAAAGAAGTTGTTCCGCCTGAAACAGAATATGTTTTTGCTCATGAAAAGGATGAGAAAGAAGAAAGAGTTAGTTTAAAGTATTCTGTTAGGAGAGAAGAGAAAGATGAAGAAGGAGAATCTAGCTTGACAAGTTATGGTGTTGGTATAACCTATCAAAGCACTGATTCAGAAGAAAGAGTTGAAGCAGAGATTGATTTTGAGGATAATAAAGGCAATAAAGGATGTTGCAGTGTTTCTATAAGGCAGGATAAGGATGACCAAAAGTATCATGTTGATGTTTTATATCGTGA
>CAZOXR010000036.1:0-9052 GCA_964583885.1 uncultured Methanosarcinales archaeon
TTGATATAGATGATATTGCTATTTGTGGATGTGAGCCATATAGTTATGATTTTTTTGTTGGGAATGATGGAATAAAAAAAGAAGAAATAGGGTTAGTGTTAGATGGTCCTGAATGGGTAAGTTTAGGCCTAACTCAGAATTTGGAGCTTCAATCTGGTGAAATTGTTAGTATTGGTCTTAATATAGACGCCACTTGCAGTGCAAAAACCTATTCTACGGATATAATTGCTTATTTGATTGATCAGCCAGATATAAGAGCAGTAGATTCTATTGACATAACTATTTTATCAAGAGATGATTGTTATGAAACAAGGATAGAGTCAGATGATATAGTAAAGATTGATCATAATGGAACCATCCTGCCTGTAAAAGTTACTAATTATGGAACAGAACAGATAGTTTATTCGATTGTTTTAGAAGGGCCAGAATGGATTAAAGCAGATAATGATACTATTAGTTTAGAGACTGAAGAAACAAAGACTATAAATCTTGATATTAAGCCAAATGAGGATATAGAAGAAGAAAATTATAAAATAAAAATAAGTCTTAATTCAGAAAAGGCATTATATTCTAAGGATATTTTGGTTAAATTAAAGAAGAAAAGTATTGTTTTGGAGAATATTGCCGGATGGTACAACAACTATAGATTTTATATCTGGGTTATTGTAGGATTTATGGGTTTGATCATAATTTCTCCATTTTTTATGTTCAAAAAAGTTAAGAAAACAAAACTTAAGAAAATTAAAAAAAAGATAAAAATAAAATGGTTAATAAGGTTATTAATTGTTTTAATTTTTGTGATATTGGTTTATTTAATTAATGTTTTTTTAGTTAAAGTATTCTATATGTCGTTATGGCAGTGGATTGTATGGTATAGATATTATACATATACCATTATTATAGTGGCAGCGGGGATATATTTGATTTCAAAAATAAGAAGAAATCAAAAGAAAAGAAAGAAGAAATCAAAGATTAAAAATCCAAAAAAAATTGAGGAGAAGAAAAAAGTTGAAAAGACTAAAAAATCAAAAAGAAAAAATCTGAAATATTTTTTAATTATATTTATTATTCTTATTTTAGCAGGAATTCTGATTTATTCTTTTGTCCATTATAATTCAGTACAATATATAACTGAATTTTTATTGATTTACTATCCATACATTATAGTAGGAGCTATTTTGTTGGTTGCATTGATATTATTGCTTGGCTTTGGAATAGAAAAAGATAAAAAGCAAAAGAGCAAGAAGACTAAATCCTGATTAGACCAATAATCTTAAGAGATTCATAAATCATTCCT
This sequence comes from uncultured Methanosarcinales archaeon, assembly GCA_964583885.1. Classification (GTDB taxonomy): domain Archaea; phylum Nanobdellota; class Nanobdellia; order Woesearchaeales; family CAZOXR01; genus CAZOXR01. Next base: position 1,298 of record CAZOXR010000036.1, read on the forward strand.
GCCAAAAACATTAATATAAGCAAAATGTCAAATATCCTTATTGACTGAATAGAATATTCTGGTTTTCTATCTCCTAATTTTTTTGCCTTCCATACCATTAGGATAACAAGTATGCCAAGAAAGCCTCCCGCAATAACGCCGGTTAGGTCAATAACCTTAAAGAAAGCATTCTCTATTTTTGTTAATATAAGAGCAATTGCAATCACAAGTGGAATAAAACATGCAAGAAATGTAGATAGGTCATTGCTGCATTTAAAATCAAAATTATACATTTCCTTTAAGGCTAACCCAACTGCTATGAAGCTTGTAGCCATTGCAAGAACACCAAAAATTATCCCAAACAAAAGAACTTTTGGGCCTAGAACATTTCCCAAGCCGATTATAGATCCATCGGTGATATTCTCTGGACCTGTGACTCCAACAACAATCAATGCAAAAAATACATAGGCAAATAATGGAATCAAAGAACCCCAGATTATGGCTTTTTTAATCTTTTTTTTATTTTCTCTAAGCTCAATACCTATTTCTGGTATTGCTGCCATGCCTAAGAAAGCAAATAAAATAACACCATACGGCAGAAATAGTTTTTGTGGATTAAATACAGATAAGTTTTTTATTTCTACGGATGGGTACGCAACAACCATTAAAAGCACTATTATATATAATACAAAAAAAACCATTATTAACTCGCTTCTTTCTATAGCTTTTATTCCTTTATAGACTAGAAAAGCTGCAATCAAAAAGAAGATTATTGAGTAAAGTAGCGAATTTCCGCCAATTATTGGGGCAAAGATAGCTGATAGGAATTCCCCTTCCTTTAATGTGTATGCAACTAAAGCACCGTACAAGCCAAATATCATGCTGAATGTCATTAAGGTTTTCCCCCATTTTCCCAGATATTTTTCTGCATAGCCTGTTAATTGGTGCTTTTCTTTTGTTCTTAGCATAATCTCTCCAACGTATAGGTTTAGGATTAAAACTGCTAGGCCTATTATTATCAGGTCAAGAAGTCCTGTTAGAAAACCTGCTTTTGCAATGACATATGGTATTCCTAGGATTCCTGCGCCAATAACCATCCCGGTTAATGTTGCTATCGCTTCTAAGAAATGCATCCTCTTTTTTTTGAGCATAGGGTGGTTCTTTTTTTGGAATTATATAAATCTTTTTGTTAGAAATGAAAAGTGGGGATGTTGGGACTTTCGAAGCGAAGCCTTGAACTCTTCGCAAGTTCGAACCCAAATTTCAGCTCCCAATAACACAAGCTATTGGAATCCGCTGGTATAGCCCAATTGAAGTCATCGGCAAAGCCTCATCGCTCCAAATGACTGGAGCCAGCTATTGTGGCTGATAATTATAATATCTCTAGCCAGGCTGTACTCCATTGGGAAATCCCAAATGGTTTATACTACATCCCCATCAAGAGTTTAGAGAATTTTATCATTATATAAATATTATGATTTAAATTTTATTATTTTTTATCAATACTAAGCCTATCCCCAATCTCTGTTTTCGTTTTTTTTATTATTCCATCAGGCAGTTCAAGAATGTATTTTGCTTTTTTTTCTGGAATATAGAATGAGAATGGCTTGAAATTCTTTTTCATCTCAATAACTTTTTTATTTTTATCAAGAAACAAGACATCTATTGGGAAAAAAACAAAGATCATGTGCAATGACACTTTCTCTTCTTTGTTGTAAAGGAATACTAATCCTTTATCTTTTAATCTTTTGTGAAGTATTAATCCAATTGATTTGTTCAGGAAACTTTTGCAGAGCCTTATTTTATAGACGAGAATTTTATTTTTTGTAATGTTTTTTATCATCTAGATGACATATTTGTCTTCAGGTATAAATTAGTTTCTAATTACGGGGAAATACGCAATTATTAGACGAAATGGATATTTTTGCCTTAAGTAAGCTAAAATGTAAGAATTATACTTGTTTCTTCTTCCTCATTCCTATGTATATCAACACTATAAGAACTACTGCTATCAACACTATTAGCCAGATGTAATTAGCTGCAGCTGGTGGTGTTACAATTGGTTTTGCTTCTGGTGGTGTTACTGCTGGTGGCGTTACTTCTGTAGGTGGTGTTACTGCTTCTGCTACCTCTGCCATTCCTGATTTAGATCCAATTGCAAAATAGCTAAAGCCAGGCGATGTTGCTTCATATTTGACTTTGTATGCACTGCTACTTACAACCTTTGTATCCAACACATTCCATGCACCATCTTTATATCTTAATAAGGCTATATCATCATTAGCTACATTATTTGTAGTTAGCCATGCTGTTGTAACCTCAAAATTGATTGTTGCGCTGCTTATATCAGCATCTGCTAGATTAGATGGCTTAATTTGCAGATATTGGTAAACATTAGATGATGCTACTGTTGTTTCAGATGGTGTATCTTTTAGGCTTGATGTTTCTATAGCAACACTCATGACTTGATTCTCAACATTTACAGCAATCTGTGTGAAAGCAATATTATCATTGCTAACTTTCATTGTAACTGACTCTCCAGCGCTGATCTTATTCCAAACCTGTGATTGCTTTGCAGCTACATTACTAACTGCTCCTACTGTTGCTCCTCCGCCACCGCCTCCTGACGATGCAGCTGCTTCTTCTGCTGCATCTGCTGCGCTATCTGCTGTTAAGTTAAATATATCGCTTATATTGCAATTACCTGCATAATCACAAACCTGAACAGTATAATTATAGGATGCATCTGCAGTTAAGCTTAAACTAATTGTTGGTGTCTTTGTAGTGAATGCTGTGCTGCTAGTTTGTGATTTAACAGTTCCATCCAGATAGATTACTGAAGCATTTACATATTCATTTGATTCTACCCTTATAATTGCACCGGATGATGTAATACTACCATTAGTTACATTAGACCATTGAGGTGGTACAATATCTGTAACATTGAAAAGGAAAGAAGTGATATTTTGATTGCCTGCAGGATCACTAACATTTACAGTTAGATTATATACATTATCTGTTGCATTCAGCAAACTAACAGCATATGAAGAAAGGCATGTTTGTGGCACAGTGCCTGTTGGTGCTGCCATTTCTGTCCAGCCTGAAGCAAAGTTTTTAAGCTCATTACCATCGCCATAATAACCTGATGCATTAATCTTAAATCTACAGATATTTGCATCACCAGATACACTAAGATTAATCAAAAAGCTGCTTGTATCCTCATTAATTGTAGGAGCAATTATTGTTACATTTGAAGCATTTGTATCATTAACAAGAACAACTGTTGAAAAGTATGGCACAAAGATTGTTGAGCTTATAATGCCGCCGCTTATGTTGCCGGTTACATTATAACAAGGTGTTGTTTTTGTAGATGTATATGGTGTGGTGCTCCCGCCTGTACCAGAATTACATGCACCAATTAAGGTCATATTAGTAAAATCACTTTCATTCTGGAACCACATTGCAATCAGATATGAGTCATTCAAAAAGGTGTTATGCTTTGTGATATTATAAGGCACTACAACCCTTCCATAATAACCAGTTGGATCTGATATGAAGTTGTCTATAGAGGAAACATCAGTGGATGAGTCAATAGGCGAACCAGTAAAGCTAACCATCCTTAATATACTAGCAGTATAGTTAGTATTTATGTTTGTTATAGTGGTAGTATTATAACTCTCAACAGTAAAATTAATATATTCCCAGTTTGCTTTAGATGCATTAATTCCATCAATAGTTACATTCAATGGTGCAGAATTAGAGGTGTTCAACTCAAGGTCAATAGCAAGGGTGATTGTATTGCTGCTGTTAACAGGTATGGAATTTGCTAATGGCATGGAGGCGTTTTTGCTAGCATTCCTGATAACAATACTTATAATATGCTCTTCGCCTAGTGATGCATTTAACTCTTCCCGCTTTTGTGGAATATTAACATCCCCTGCAACAGTAAATGTATATTTTGTTGAATTTGCAATATTACCAACTGAATCATTAGCTTGTAACATTAAAGTATGTGTGCCGCCCTCTGATATATTGGTTACATTCCAATAAGATGCTGTCTGAACCAAAGTTCCCTGATCTATTTCAAAATACGGATCATCATCAAGATAGTAGCCTACTGATGATATATATGTAAATTCAGTAGGTGTTGAGAAATTTAGAGTGATAGTCAGGTTATTAGACTCATACCCTTCTATAGCTGAAATTCCATCAATTAAATCTAGAGTTATATCAGGTGCAACAGCATCCAATCCAACAGAGAATGTTGAAATATTCTGTGTTCCTGAGCCAGCTGTAACTATTACCTGCAAAGCAATTGTTGTGTTTAGATTGCTACAACCACTCTCGCTACCATTAAATATCTGGAATGTTGTAGCATTAGTGATATTTTTCAATGTAGTATTGCATGTAGTATTATATTCTATACTCGTAAGTCCTGAAGGAGCTGATGCATTTACTGTTGCCCATGCAGCCAAACTAAGATTAACAGGATATGATGCTGGCTCTCCTAAAAGTGGGCTATTATCAAAACCCAAACTAAGGCTAGGCTGTTGAGTATCAACTGTGAAATTGTATTCTACAGTTCTTACATTACCCCAAGAATCTGCTACCCGAACAATTATTCCATGAGTTCCATTTGCAAGTTGTGGTTCATCTTCCTTTGGTATTCTTGATGTATCCCCTCCACCAGAACCTATAATTGAGCCGCCTTTTAGCATGGTTGCGTATACATTAGTGAAGCTAGCAACACTAGATGCCGTATAATTAAAAAACCTAGACCCAGTTGCTTCTCCAGCTCCATCAACACTCCAAGCCATCCAGCTTATATTATTCAATTCAGTAATTGTCCAATTAAGTGTGATATAAGTATTACTTACATTTGTAAAATTGTTGTCGCCATCTATTGTAAGAGTAACAGTTGGTGCAACAGTATCATTAACCTGTACAGTCAGGTTTCTTGTAGCATTCTCATTACCTGCATGGTCTCTTGCAATCACCCTCATTGAGACATTCCTTCCTGATTGGTAGCAGTCAGGTGTATCGCAGAATGTATAACTAATGTTATATATGTCAATATTTGTTATATTTATTGCTGGTGAGATATTAACCCATTGAGATAAATTATATATCTGTAAATAGGCTATCCTTGGACCAGTTGTTGCATCAGTGAAATTAAAGAAAGCATAAACAGTACCTCCCTGAACTACACCAGTATAATTAAAATCATCATTCATACTCTCTATATTTGTTGCATTAAAATCAGATGAGTTATCAAGAAACTGTGAACTCTCATTTGTTATATTAAATATACCATAGACAGGATATGATGTATCAATAGTTATTCTACTGGCATTGTTAGTATAGTTGCTAAATACAGAATGTCCAAGTGTATCATTACACCAAACATTCCAACTATAATTTCCATCTACAGTAAAATTATATCTAAACCCAACATTAGATAACGAACTGCCAGTTCCATTCTGCTTAGCACCCCAGGGAGTGGCTGCTGACACTGACAAGTTCTCTACATATAAAAAACACCTATCAAGGTTCATATCAGATACAGTAAAATTAAGCAGTACACTTACATTTGTAGATTCATTTGTGTGATTGGCTGTTATCAAAGAAATGACTGGATCCCTGGCATCAACATGGATGGTATAAGCAGTGTTATCCTCTATAATATCACCTGAAATATTCATAGCTACAACCCTAATAGTAACATTGCCTTTTTCTGCATCAGCTACAGGAGTAACATTAAACCCAAATAAAAATGTGGTGCCATTAGTAAAATTTCCACCAGTAAGATTCCAATATAACTTTACATAGCTGTCATCTGTTATATATGAAAGATTTGCTAAAGTGGATGCGTTAGTGAGATTTGAATTATTGTCAAAAGCGAGGTAAGATGCATTGAACATAATTGTGACATTTGTTATATTATCATCAGTATCAGCACCAATTGGCATCGTAAGTGTAAAATTGATATTAGTGCTTATATTTATGGTGTTGCCTGTTGCAAGAGTTATATTCCCCCACATACTAGGAGCATTTACAGTCACAGCAGCAAAAGCAACAAATACTAAAACACACGTAAGAAGTATAATTGGAATTATAGTCTTTAGGTCAAGCTTCGCCTCTTTTTTCATCTAAACATCCTCTTTTATTAAAAAATAAAAACCCCTTTAACAATATGATTTTAAAACTTATATTTAAATGTTTCGATTTGATGTTTTAACTGTAAAATAACACCATACGCAACCTAAATTTGTAGAATCTGTATTGGATGGGCGGTATGAAATGGTTTGTGCAGGCATAAGCCAGTGGTTTTTGACACAAGGTCAATAAAAGAAGAATTTAAATATTTTCTTGATATTCTTAATGTCCTAATGAGCAGCAATAAAATAGATTATAATAGATTAAGTAAAGAAGAACTACTGAAGCTGGATCATAATCCTCATGAAAAGACTTTTCATTTATATTTAGGAAGAGACGCTTATATTAAAGATAAACAAGATTTTTTATTTGGGTGGATTAAGCCTAAAAGAGACGATTACATACTGGAATGTGGTTCTTCAAGTGGAAAGACCTGTATCGACTTTGTTAGAAGGTCTGGCTGCAAGGCATTGGGTGTTGATTTTGACCAGCTTGCTGTTAAGGTTAGTAATAAATTGATGAAAAAACACTTCCCAGGTGTGAGTAAAAAATGCACTTTTGTTAAAAAAGATTTAGAAAAAATGCATTTTGATAGGTCTGTAAATAAGGTAGTCATGGCAGATTTTACAGAACACATTCCTAATCGGATTTTTAAAAATATTCTGGACAATATAAGGAAACAACTTCCAGGTGTTGCTCTTTATATCTACACGCCATTAAGAACTCATCTTTTTGAGATTATGAAACATAGGAATATAATTTTAAAAAATACCTCAGGCCATATAAATGTTAAGACTAAAAAGCAATTAATTGGCTTTTTAAAGTCAAATCAATGGGGAATTTTAGATATAAAATTGTTGCCTTCTTTTATTCCCATTTATAGGGGCATTGAGCAATTATTAATTAAAATGCCTTTTGTAGGATTATTATTTAGCAGAAAAATAGCTGTTGTTGCTAAACCTTTGATGGGGAAATAGATGCTACTCCTTTGCTCTTAATTTTAGAAAACATAATAATAAGTAATACAAGGAAATAATTTGTTGCTAGTGCAGTTATATAAACACTAAGTGTGGTCGAATAACTAACATTTATCTTATCGAACAGAAATAATGCAACTGCCTGTTTTATCCCTATCCCATTTATTGTTATTGGAATAAGACTGACTACAACTATCATGCTATTGATAAGGATTATGCTTATTACATTTACGCTTGTTCCAAATGCTCGGAATAACACAAATACGGCTATTCCGCTTGTTGCCCATTTTATTGAGGTTATTACTACATTATAAATTAATATATCCTTATTGCTCTTAAAATAGATTATAATTGTTTTGGAAAATCCTGAGAATTTGTCGCTAATTTTTTTTATTGGTTTTTTTAAGACACCCAATACTTTTTTGTTGGTTATTAATATTGGAAATAATATTATTCCTGCAATTATGATTGAACTTATTTTTAATGCATTGTAAAATTCAAAAAAGCTAAAAAAACCTATTATGGAGAACACGCAAAGAACTATTAGTGTTATGAATTTATCCATTATTGCCATAGCTGTTCCTTTTCCAATGTCTACTCCTTCCTTTTTAAGAAAATATACTATTGAGAATTCACCAACCTT
>CAZOXR010000037.1:0-9039 GCA_964583885.1 uncultured Methanosarcinales archaeon
TCTAGACACCAAAGTTTATTCTCAGGAGATTTACAAATACCATCTCCGCAGGTATCCAAACACTTTATAGATTCAGGATAAGGCAATTCTGGGGAATAGTACCTGGCACAAGAATGATCCTCATATTTTGTTGAAACTTCAGAACAACTCCCATCATCTTCACAAACAAACCTATCTTCACTACAAACATTTCTCCCTTGATGGCATGTATCAGCTCCACAGTCAGCATTTGTTGTACAAGAAACATTTACTTCTTCAGGTGGGCAATCTTTCTTACAATTACAGGGATTTTCAAGATCTCCACACTTTCCATCACCACACAAGGCTGTACAAACATAACCTTCTGTTAGGCTGCAGATTTTGCCATCTCCTACTTGTGTACGTATAGCTTTTAGGCCAGGACAGCAGTGTTTATCGTCTCCAGCTTCTCCTTCCTTACGGCATTCTTTAATACACTTACCATCCACATTAATATAACCTATTGGGCATATCACTTGGTCTACACAAATCCCTTTTTCATTAAGGATTTGCCCTGGAGGACATATCAAGCAGTCCTTAGGACAGCTTTCTTCAGTCTCATTACCAGAACAGATATCATCCCCGCACTTGGTTCGTTTACAGTCACGAGGGCAGCTGTATAGAGTTTCATCATCATCACAGATTCCATTACCGCAAGTGGTGAAAATACAATCACCATCATAACAATACCTTGGCTTCTTACCTTGACCTGGGCTGCATGTTGCGCCAGTCTTGCAGTCTAATAAATCTTCACAGTCAGTTAAGCCATCATCATCATTATCCCTTCTGTCTGTGCAATTTTCAATAGGGTCCTGGCATACAATGGTTTCCTCACAATCTGTAGCATTATAATCACAATCATAATAACCTTCATCACATACACATTTGTCAACATCAGCATACTGGTTTACACCGCACATTATCTCCTCGCCGCAGGGGGCTGTTTGCTTTGTTCCATCTTCACAGTCATAGATAGTGCATGGCACACTCCTGACAGAAGTGCCGTTGCATTCATAATAAACATTTTCGCAAGGAATGTACTGCCTTCCAGTTGGACATATAAAGACAACATCCTGTTTGCACCATTCTTTACATCTTATTACATGTTCATCTCCTACATCTCCTAGTGTGCCACAAAAATTCAAACACTCTCTTTGATCATCAGTAGCTTTGCATTTATCGCACTGTCTGCATTGTTCTTCACATCCTCCAAGGCCCTGTTCTTCGCATTGGTTGCAAGAATTACAAACATCAAAACATCGATAGGTTTCCTCATGGCAGGCATTGCATTCATCACAAACTGGCTGAGACTGGCATTGGTTATATATGCACTCGTCACATTCTTGGCATTCGCTTTCACAAGGATTATAATCTATACCCCAGACATTCCCAATTTCATTATGACAAGGCCAGCATTCCGGTTCACAGACATTCCAACATTGCTCTTGATGGCAGTCCCCACATTCTTGGTTGCAGATATAATCACATGCCTTTCCACACTCTAATGAACAATCAGGATCATCACAATCTATTGCATGGTCACCATCATCATCTCTCTTGTTATCACAGGTTTCATCACCACCAGTAGCATTAATACATTTACCTTCCCAGCAAACATCATCCTTGCTGCATTCATCATGTTTAAGCTCTCTGCACCAACTATCTTGCCGTTCTTCAATGTTTTCCAGAAGAATTCTCTCAAATCTCACCTCTTTAAGTGGATACTTATAAATATCTCCATACTTAGAGAAAATGCCTTCCAAAATCCCTATTCTTTTCTTATAATTTTCCTGCCTTTCTGATTCAGTTTTTTGATCATAATATTTTTCATCAAGAACCCAGTTAATTATACGTGTCTCATATCTCATATCAATTATATCTCTTATAATATTTCCTGATCTTGACCTGTCAGCTTGCTCTGCTTTTCTCACTAATCTCTCTACATTTTTTTCTATTAAGCTGTTTAACTCATCAATTGTCATAGCCCGATATTTTTCTTTGTCAAACTTTTTAAATTTCAGGTCCCCTTCCTTGGCTCTCGCATCACGTATTCTTACATCAAACCAGATATCAACTCCTGGCCATTCACGGTCATCATATATATTTAACTTAGACACTATCTCCAGATTATCCCCTTCATAAAGAGTGAATTCCCATCTTGTCTCATCACTGTAAGAGAGTTTTTCATCATCCTCAAAGAACTCTTTCATTACTTTTAGGCAGTTTTCCCTGTTCTCATGAATATAGTGATGTAATATATTCCCATATTCAATCATTCTCTCAGCTAGCTCTTGCCCCCCTTCATTGGTTTCAATGAAAGACTCTGCCATGTTTTTAATATCACTGCTCATACTACCTATATTAAAATCAAACCTTCTCTTGAATCTTGTATCAAAACCAATCCAATAGAACTTTATTAACTCTCCTTCTCTCATTAGCACATTAGGCCAGGCATTAAAGGTTATCCTCAGTTTTTTTCCATCAAAAACAGTTTTTTCCCAGTATGGCATTCCCTCATCAATTCTTATCTCCCTGTCCTCATCAGCAACCCAGACCCAGGGTGTGATATCTGCTGGGGCTCCAAAGATCCTTCTCATCTCCTCTTCAGTAGCCCCATATTTAACAGGACCACCAACATTGACCTCTATCTTCTCGCTTAGCATCTCGTTTATATCGTGACTGAGAATATTAGAATGCACAATCATCTGCAAATAGCTTATCTGACCCATTTCATACTGTTCACCATATCTTACAACAGAATTTATCTTATCCTCAATAGAATCAGCATTAACAATTGGCAGAATGCTAAGAATTACTAATACTAATAGTATCTTCCTTATCATTACCTCCCCCTCTTTTTAATAATAATATCTTAATTAATTCCTCTATTTAAATAAATTGCTGAAAATTAAGATTAATTTTATTTATAAAGGTCATTGTAGATTCAATTTTTTAAAAACAAATATTTATTAAGTTTACAGTTCTCCCTTTAATTATGGGAATGCTAAACCGCCTTTTTGGTTCAAATGAAGCGATTGCAAAGGGCGCAGAAATAGACGAAGAGGTAATTCTTAGAAGCTGGAGAGATTATTTAGGCACTATTTCTATGAAACAGGATATAATAAACGGGCTGCCGCATAAATTTGGTAAAAGGAGACAAGCCATTGAAGAGCTGCAGCCATTGTTGGTGCTGGAATTAGCTGACATCCGTAAAGCAGAGGATGAAGAAGGTGACTTTATTCCAAATCTTCAATCTTTAGAGCATGATAAAAAGATAAGGAGGATACATAGGTTAGATGATTGTTTAAGATATATTGAAACTAAGCATGAATATGTTTATGAAATGCTTCGCCACTTATATGCTACACTAATATCAGAAGCGAATTTATTGGCAAGACTACATGATGAAGGGGACCTAATAAAATTCAGGAAATTAATCAGAAAACTGATGTCTGAATTTGAAGTTGAACTGGATATACTAGAAAAAATTGTAACGGTAGAGAGCTTCCGTGAGATTTTTTGTGCTTTGGTTAACGGGGAACATACTATTAATAAGATGGGTAAAGGAGAAAAAAGGCTTCTTAAAAAGATGCAAAAAAGACTTACCAAAACTTTTTCCAGCATGGCTGGAAGAATTGTTGAACATCAAATTACTCCAAATAAAAAGGATAAAGAACTCATTGATAAATGGGCCATAGATGTTTTTAATAGGGTTGAAGTTAGGATTTTTCTTGGAATTATGGATGATGCATTTCCTGGTCTTCATCCAGATGTTGGTTTGGAGTTTGTAAACCGGCCAGAGTTTATTACATTAGTAACGAAATCAGTTTATGACCTACAGAAAGAAAAGGTTCCTGATCAGATGATTAATGTCTTTGTTCATTCATTCAGAGAGTGGTATAATCACGAAAGAGACTAATCTTAAACTTTCTTAGCAATCAATCCTGTTATTGATGAAATAATTGCTCCTATTATGCCTGAGAATAATGGTCCTGTAACTAATCCTATGTATATTCCAATTGCTAATAGGCCTTGTATCTGGGATGGGTCTGCACCTGCCTGTGATGCTGCCATCAAGATAATATCAGGCACTAAGTAAAACATTATTATGCCGATTATTGCCCCAACAAATCCAGATATTACTCCTGATACTGCTCCTGCCCATGCTGCTACTTTTACTGTTTCCTTGAAGTCTTTTACTGCGTGCCACCCAATAAATCCAAATGCAGCTATTGTCAAGACTAGTCCTGGTATTGGTGAGAATATTGATGTGTAAAGCTCAAAAGAGATAAAGCCTATGATTAATGCTAAAACATTGTATGCTATAAGGATTAATGTTGGTATCTTGATTATTTTCCAGTAATCTTTTATTTCTTTGTTTGCGAATTTCATGATATCACCTTTATTGGTTAATTTTATTAGAAGTATAAAAGGGTTTGGGTTTTGAATAAAGAGAAATAATTACAGATAAATTTAAATATAAATAATATAAAAATATATTTATCATGAAAAAAAGAGATTATTTTCTGATATTTATTTTATTAATTCTTAGCGGCTGCGCTGAGAAACAGATAGCCTGCACAGAAGATGCAAGACTTTGCTCTGATGGCTCGTCAGTTGCAAGGATACCTCCTGACTGCGAGTTTGCAGAGTGTCCTGAAACAACCACAGAAACACTGCCTAAAGCACCAGTTGATCAAGCTGAGCCTCCAATTGAAGAGCCAATCGAAGAACCAGGAACACCCTCAAAACAACCATTAGACCCAAACTTAATTGCTCACTTGAAATTTGATGGTAATGGGGATGATTCAGCTGGAATGACAAGAAACGCAATAATTGGGGATGCTGATTTTTCTGCTGGTAAGATTGGCGATGCTATTTATCTCGGTGGTAATGGCTATGTTGATTTTTCAACTAATACAGTAAATGAGATTGGAGCTCTTTCTGAAGGAACAATAGCATTCTGGTTTAAATTCAGCTCATTACTTGACAAACAAACAATTATGCCTATCTTTTATATTGGGAATAAGGATAGGGATCCAGACAATCTGTTTATCATTGAGATAGGCCATTTTGATGAGCAATCATATGACGCAGTAGCTGTTCCAGACCCTGACAATAAAAAGATTTATGTTACATGGATAAAAGACAATAAAGATCCTTTCTTGTGCTATGATTCAAATGTTAATTTAGAGGAAAACAAGTGGTATCATTTTGCTGTTGTTGTTTCTGAAAATGGCAATACCGGCTATTTAGATGGTGTTGAAATGACAAACAGGCAATATAATTTTGGCAATTCAAAGGATTCTTCTTTCTTGGATGATATTCCAGGAGAAGAAAGATTTATGCTTGGCTATGGAAGAAGCGCTCGTGAGGTATGGCCTGATTTTGTCTATTTCAAAGGCGCTCTTGATGATTTCAGGGTTTATGACAGGCCATTGAGTGCTGATGAGATAAAAGAACTGTCATAAAAATTCTATTTAGAATGGCTTTTAATATATTTTGCATACACTTGGTCTACACCTTTTATATGGTGAACAAGCCAATCACCAAGATACTTGTTAACTTTTTTCAATAATCCTTTTATTTCTATTGAAGAGAAACCCTTAGAGGCAGTCTTTTCCTTAAGCTCATTTTGAAAATCTTCATAAAACTGGACAAATTTTTGATGTATTTCTTTGTGTTTCTCCAAGCCTGGAAATTTATTCTTTGCCATGTATCCTTCTTCATAACTAAAATGCTCCTCTATATAAGTATATAAAAAGTGGATAGACTCTCTTAATTGAGCCATATTAACCTCTAAGGATGAAAGAATTCCCACTAATTTATTTATTTGATCAAGTAATTTCTTATGTTGGCTATCAATTGTTTTTTCACCAACAGACATTGAAGGAACCCACTTAATCTCCATCTTAATTCACCTCTTTTAATATAATCACTGATATTTAAACCTTCTTAAAAAAACTCCTAAACCAATCAATAACTATTTCAAAGAATCCTGGTTTCTGGAACTCATGTTTCCTTTCAAAATAATCAGGGCAAAAGTCAGGATTATCATAACAGAACATATCGCATTTTTCTTTTATCTCTGGTGGTTGTGATTGGAAGCAGTCAATACCTTCATCTTTAGGGTGCCATTGATATGTTTTATTTTCATATTCCAATTCATCAGTTTTTTCAGAAATGTCGTCTTCTATCTCACCCTCTCCAAAAGCATAAAGTTTATTCTGCCAAGTACCAACATATATTGTCCCATCTGAACCTATAGCTGGAGAAGAAACTATGCCACTAATTTCTTTTTGATAATGCCATTTTTTAGTTCCATCAGGATTCAATGCAAAGAAACCTTCTTTAGCTCCAAAATAAATTGTACCTTCCTTTCCAATCGCAGGAGAAGATATTAATGATTCAAATCCCCCTTCTGTTTCAAATGTCCATTTAATTGAACCATCTGGATTAAATGCATAGAACATTCCGTCCCACTCGCCAACATAAACAGTTCCATCAGAAGCAACTGCAGGAATCATGCTGATGTCATTTGGTGTTTCATAAAACCATTTCTTAGTTCCATCAGAACTCAAGGCCCAGAAACCTCTAAACTCATGACCAGCTCCCATGTAGATTATGCCATCACCTGTAATTGTTGGAGAAGATTCTGAAAAACCTATATCATATTTCCATATTTCATTTCCATCAGGACTTATTGCTTTTACATATCCAATATAAGCTTGTGTATCACCTTCAGTCCAATCTTCCTTATCTTCTCCAATAAAAGCATAAATAGTCCCATCATCTCCAATTGCGATTGAACCAGCCATATCACTAGCTGAATCAAAGCGCCATTTTAATGTTCCGTCTGGATTAAATGCATATATTCCACTTGCATTTAAGTTAGTTTTATCATTAATATTTTCATCATATCTTCTAGCACTACCTGTATATATTGTCCCATCTGAACCTATTACTGGAGATGTCCATGTATCTGCAGTAAATGGTATTTTATATCTCCATTTTTCTGTACCCTCGGGATTTAATGCAAAAAATATATCAGAAAGCGAGGAAAAATAGATGGTCCCATCTTCTGCAACAGCTGGTGTAGAAAGTATCCCTTTCCATACATCAAAGTCTTCATGATGGACAGGTTCACCAACATAGAAGTTCCATTTCTCAGTACCATCTGGGTTAACAGCATATAATCTGTTGTCATGTGCACCAAAATAGATTGTTCCATCTTCAGCAATTACAGGGGATGTTTCTATTCCTCCTCCTACATCAAAAATCCATTTAACATAACCATTAATATGACTTGTATCAATATCACTCTGCCCACCATGACCAGCACTTCCATGATACACTGGCCAAGGAGAATCAGCTAGTTGCGCATTGACTGAACTGATTGCAAGAATGAAAATTAAGATTAAAGCCTCTTTTTTCATAATTAAGATAATTTAATTACTAATATAAAAGAATATCGGTTAATTAGTAATTGAGAATATAAATAATAGTATTGAAATAACAATAAAGACAATACCAATATTAAAATACGATTTCTTGTCTCTTTTTATATTGTATTTAATATGAAGTTTTTCAAGCACATAATTCTGAAATTTGTTAACTTTTTTTGGAGAAAAAATCACGATTAAGCCAGCTGTTAAGAAGATTAATGACCTGATCAAGTTGGGAATGTCCATATTTTGCTGTAAATAATTATTTTATATAAATGTATCCGAATGTCTTGATAAAAAATATTGTTTTCCAAAGAATTTGAAAAAAACATAACTTTTATTGGTTGGGTTTGGTTGTTATCAGCCAACAATTACTCTGGGGCTTGAGTGGAATCACTTTGATATATATCCCGATATAATTCTTGCGGTAAGTCTCCCTCTGCTGTTCTGAGAACTTCATCAATCATTTCAGAAACAAAAGCAGAGTCCGGATAGGAAGCTCTATATTCCTGCAATCGCTCCCAATATCCTCTTAACACACCTAAGGGCGTATCTGGGTCAGCAAATCTTTCTGCACCAGTCTCACGACTCAGCAGCAGATCTTTAGCTAATATAAGATTAGCTTTAGTATTTTCAACTAATCCCGCAATATTTGCTCCAGCTTTCAGTGCATCTTCACTTGTCTTGTCCATAAACAGGTGGAATCCTTGTTGTTTTATAAACTTAATGCTAAAACTACCTGTCCGCCACTATCACTTTTTCTGCACTTATTGGCGGACTAATAGACATAGGCAAAAGTCGGACTAAACTCTGCAGAGCAGACTAGACACAACAGAATCCGAATTTTGGCTTTAAAGAGATTATTATTTATTGCTTGTTTCTTTATATCAATTATAACTATATATTATACCAAACATTTAAAAACATAGGCAAATTTTTAATCATAATGGGAAGCAGATTATATGCACAGAGGATTAAGGGAAAGAAAAGAAGGCCTATAGGCTCAAAACCAAAAGCCTTCAGGACAGAGGAGTCTGCAAACAAGTGGGCTAAAGAGAATAATATAAAGGATTACACGCTTAAGAACTTAAGGGCAGAAGGAAAGAAAAAGAAGATAAAGATACTTACAGTCTAAGCTTTTTATTGGATAGAAAATGGGACAGCAGGAAGTTTACGACTTTTTAAAGAAAAACCGTGGGAAATGGTTTAACTCTGAGAATATAAGTATAAAACTCAAGGTTTCTATAGGTTCTGTTACAAACTGCCTTAAAAAACTCAGGAATGCAGGCGCAGTCAACTTTAAGGAAGCAGGCTTCAGAAACAGGTATTTGTATAAATATAAGGGGTAGAAAAGAAAGGATTTAAAAAGGGGAACGTAATTTCTGTATAATATTATTAGGAATATGCGTATCACAGTAAAACTGATGATTAAAGAGCATTCCTAAGGAGAAAACAAAAATGAAAGGAACAGTAAAATTTTTTAACGAGATGAAAGGATTTGGATTTGTAGCAGGCGAAGATGGAAAAGAATACTTCGTACACAAGTCCGGATTAAAGGAAGGCGTTAGGCTGAATG
>CAZOXR010000038.1:0-9020 GCA_964583885.1 uncultured Methanosarcinales archaeon
AAGCTGGAGAAATACCATTCATACACTATGAAATACTAGTAAGTGGGAACGTTAAAGACTACCACTACTACTCAAAATTTGTTAGAAACTTAGCTTATCAATTGTTTAATATAAAATTTAGAATAAGAAAGTATAGGATTAAGAAACAAAAAATTGAAATGTCTATAACACTCTCTAGATACTCAAAGGCTCTCTATCAATTTCTTTCGGAATGTATGGGTATTCCACAAAAAAAAGATGGTGTTCGCATACCTGCTTGTATTTGCCAAGCTCCGGTGAACATAAAATCTTCCTTTTTAAGAGGATTGGCTGATGCAGATTTCACATTAAGTATTAAAAGAAAAGAAGGTAGACTGTATCCTGCTATTCAGGGCGTTTCAAAATCAAAAGGGCTCATGGACGATGTTTGTTCTATACTCAAACAGTTTAACATTAACCACACATTTTTTTATGACAAAAATTATTATAAAAAGAGAGATAAACAATATCCAGTTTATAGAATCCATATAAATGGGGTTAAGAATATTCGGAATTGGTTTGATAAAGTGAGTTTTAGTAACAGCAGGCACATAAAAAGATGGGAAGAATTTGTAAAAAACGGGCCAGCGAAGATTTGAACTCCGGACCTACAACTTAGGAGGTTTTAGCTGGTATGTTAAATTTGCAAAGCAAATTTATGGTTTTCCATACTGTCGCTCTATCCAAGCTGAGCTACTGGCCCACAATTAAAAAGATAACAACAACCTTTTTATAAGTTTTTGTTTATTCTGGCTTTATGTACAAAATAAAACAAGTTCCAGAGGATTTCATAGTAAAGGAAATAAGCAATATAAGAACTAGTGATAAAGGAGATTATTCTTACTTTATATTGAAAAAAAGAGATTATACCACATTAAAAGCCATAAAGATAATCTCAGACAAGCTAAGAAAACCAATAAAGCATTTTGGCTTTGCTGGCAACAAAGACAGGGTTGCTGTAACTGAACAGAACATTTCAATAAAAAATACCAATATAAAAGACCTTAAATCAAAAGATACTGAATTAAAATATATTGGCAAAAGCAATAATCCAATTTCTTTAGGTGACTTAGAAGGAAATGGATTTATTATCACTATAAGAAACCTAAATAAAAAAGATATAGAAAAAACCAGGAAAAAAACAAAGAATAAGATGTTAATGCCAAACTACTTTGGAGAGCAGAGATTCAGCAAAAATAATTATCTCATTGGCAAAGCAATAATAAAAAAAGAGTTTAAGAAAGCCTTAGAAATAATATTAAAGCATGAAGGATATATTGAAGAACCAGTAAAAGAACACATCAAGAAAAATAAAAAAGATTATATCGGAGCATTAAGAAGAATAAATAAGAAATTATTAAAATTATATATCCATTCTTATCAGTCATACCTGTGGAATCAAGCTGCAAAAAAGTACATTGAGTTAACAAAAAATAAAGGCAATATTAAGGTTCCAATAATAGGTTTTGGACTGGAAGAGATAAAAGATAAGAAACTAAAGAAGATAATTGACAATATTATAAAAAAAGAAAAGATTTCTGCAAGGGATTTCGTAATTCATCAATTACCAGAATTAAGCTCAGAGGGAGACAATAGAGATTTATTTACAGAAATAAAAGATCCAAAGATAATTAATACAAATAAAGACGAATTGAATAAAAGTAAACAAAAAATAACAATGTCTTTCAGCCTTAGAAAAGGAAGCTATGCAACTGAAGCAATAAAGTATCTATTTTCTTAGGGACTTAAGGCAATTCTTAAGAATATCTTTTGGGTTTTCTTCTGCATTAATCTTTTTCAATAATCCCTTGCGTAGGTAATATTTAATTAATGGCTCTGTCTTTTTCTTATATATCTTTAACCTCTTTTTTACAGCTTTTGGCTTGTCGTCTTCCCTATGAACAGGCCTGCTTCTGCATCTATCACAAACACCTTTTCTTCTAGGAGGCATGTTCTGCATATGGTAGATTGCTCTGCATTTTTTGCAGATTCTCCTTCCACTTAATCTTTGGATTATAACATTTTCAGAAGCGTATAAGTCAAAAACAACAGCTATGTCAGCTATACTCTTCAATGATTTTGCTTGAGACTTTGTTCTTGGAAAACCATCCAAGATAAAACCTTTTTTGCAGTCTTTTTTATCAAGCCTCTCTTTCAATAAACGAATTACTGTTCTTTTAGGAACTAATTTTCCAGAATTCATATACTTCCTTATCTTTTTTCCAAGCTTTGTTTTTTCAGCTGCTGTTTCTCTTAAAATATCTCCTGTTGAGATTTGAGGTATTCTTAATTTTTTCTCAATAAGTTTAGCTATGGTTCCTTTCCCAACGCCCGGTGCTCCAAGTAGAACTATATTCATTTAAGCCTCTTTTGTCAAAAAGCCTCTGGAGGGAGTTGCACCCTCGACCTGCAGATTGCTTGCGTAGCTACAAGTCTCGACGACAATACTCTGCCGCAATAGCTACTATGCTACAGAGGCGTATGCTAATGCAATAACAAGAGCCTATTTAAAAAGTTTACCCTATAAATGAGTTGAAATAATGATTAAAAATATTTCAAAAAAATAAATTATGGTTCATATCCATAAATAGGGCTCCAGAATGGTTCTGGAACGGGGATGAATGTTCTCAAATTCAAGAAATTCTTTATCTTGCCCTGAAATCTATACGCTTCTCTCCATAACTCTTTTTCTCTTTTTTCAAACTCATGATGCAGGATTCTTCCATTATAGATCTTAAGCAAATGTTTCAGTAGCCAGTGTTTTCTCCATCCTCCCCTGTAATCTACCTCTATCTTGGGCCTTATAAAAAATTCTATCTCGCCATCCTGAATCTTCATTTTTTTGCCCTGATGCATAATCTCCATATCCTTCATATACATAACATGAAAATCAAAATCCAGTAAATACCTCATATAGCCGCTATATTTTGTCTCAGGCATCTTGAATGTACGCCAGTAAACCCACATCTCTTTGCCACCCAAATGGACGCCCTTCTGAATAAACTTTTCCATGTATAATGTCTCAGTATATTTATGGCCTGTTAAAGTACTGGATTCCTGATCCTCATCCAGAAAACCTTCTTCTGCCAGATACTCATGTATCATTACATAGAGATTCTTCAAATGAAAAACGTCTTTGTACTTAACCTTAAATGAAGGTATTTCCCTGGCATATAAAGGCTCAACCATATTAACTACCATACAATTAGTCATTTATAAAACTTTCGGTTAAACTATACTAGTATAGCTTTTTGTAACTGTATATTTTATAAAGAAATTTAGATTAATGGATTTAAAATGCTTATAGGTGTTGTTGGCAAGGCAAATGTTGGGAAATCTACTTTTTTCAAAGCACTTACATTAGCAGAAGTAGAGATAGCTAATTATCCTTTTGTTACAATAAAACCTAATTCTGGCATTGGCTTTGTAAAGATTGATTGTGTTGATAAAGAATTTGATGTTAAATGCCAGCCAAAGCATGGTTATTGCCATAAAAACAAAAGATTTGTTCCTGTTCAGGTTCTAGATGTTGCTGGCTTGGTTCCAGGAGCTCATGAGGGAAAAGGAATGGGCTCACAGTTTCTAGATGATTTAAGACAAGCAGATGTTCTTATTCATATCGTAGATGTTTCTGGCTCAACAAATGAAAAAGGAGAGCCAGTAGAGCCAGGAAGTTACAATCCAGCTAATGATATTAAATTTCTGGAAACAGAGCTTGATATGTGGTATTTAAGGTTAATAAAAAAAGGATGGGATGAATTTGCAAGAAAAACACATCAAGAGCAAAGCCAGATAGACAAAGAATTAGCAAAGCATTTGTCTGGATTGGGTGTTGATGAAGATCTTGTGAAAGATATTCTAAAAAAATTAGATCCTCCAGCTAAAATAATCGAGTGGGATGATAATATTCTATTGGAAATAGCAAAACAAGCAAGAAAAGCAACAAAACCAATGATTATTGCGGGTAATAAAATAGATACTCCTGGAGCAGCAGAAAACTTTACAAAGCTAGAGAATGAATTTCCAGACCATATGTTAATAGCCTGCAGCGCAGAATCAGAACTAGCTTTAAAAGAAGCTTCAAAGCATGATTTGATTGATTATGTTCCAGGAGAAAGTGATTTTGAAATAAAAGATGAAAATAAATTAAGTGAAAAGCAAAAACCAGCTCTAGAATTTATTAAAAAGAATATTCTGGAGAAATACAAAAGCACCGGTGTTCAACAGATTCTAGATGATGCTGTTTTTAAATTGTTAGAGTATATAGCAATCTATCCAGTAGCTAATTCTCATCTTGAAGACAAAGATAAAAATAAACTGCCAGATGTCTTTCTAGTGCCAAAGAACACAACTGCAATTGATTTTGCTTTTAAGGTTCATACAGACATTGGAAATAATTTCATCAAAGCAGTTGACCTAAAAACAAAACAGGTTATTGGAAAAGAACACCAGTTAAAGAATAGGGGCGTTATAGAGATTATAACTAGTAAATAATTATTTCTTCTTAATCTTCTTAAAGCTCTGCACAATATCAATCATGTACTTTCCATCCTCTAATTTGAAGATTAGGGGCTCGCCTTTGAACAAATGAACTAAATCCAGTTCATACTTGCCTGGCTTTGAAACCCGAATGGCTTCTAAATCAAGAACAACAGGCTGCTCAGAATCAACATCCTGGCCAACCAAATCAAAAATATCTTTCTCTACCTGCTTCCTGTCTTCTGCAGTCAGATTTATATTCTCAGTTATTTTCTTAGATTCCTCTAATTTCTCTTTTTTTATAAAGAAGAATAATTTACCACCGCAATTGCAGCCGTTAAGGATTTCACTAGCTCCATCATCATACATAGTGCTGCATCTTACGCATTGGTGTGGCATGACATAACCTCAAACACAACCTCTTTTTTATGCACAAAAAACAAAGTTTTTTGGTATCCTAGAAATCCGAAGGATTTCTATGATTTTTTTGATTTCTTTCTCTTTTTTTCCTTTACATCAGATGTGAACAATTCAATCTTGTCTGGGTCTTTCTTAATCTCTTTTACAACAGTAGCAGGACCTATTATTGTAAAACCTTGCCTATTACCCAATAACATGCTTGTAATGCCTGTTTTAATAGCCTTAAAAAAATTCTGGTCTTTCTTTTCTGGGTTTATTACTGCAAGTTCAATTCCCTTGAATTTGTCACTAATCTCTTCCATTGTTATTGCAATCAAATCAGTTTCCTCTTCTTTCTTCAGCCTTCCTTCCAATAAAACAATCTTGTTTTGCTTTGCAATCTCAAGCAGCTTATTGACGCGTCTTGCACTGCCCAGCTCTTCAATCTCTGTGTATGGTACAAATTGCAATGTTAGCATTCTAATCAACACCTCTTTTTTTATCCAGCTAAAGCAAATAATGCTTCATAAAATTCATCGACATTCTTGCCGTATTTTGCGCTAATTCCAACAACATCATACTGCGGAAATGCTGCCTGTATCTTCTTCATGCTGCTCTTTTTTAGATCAATTTTGTTAGCAACCAATAAAACAGGAATATCCCTTGCCTGTAAATTTCCTATGATGGTTATATTAACCTGGTTATATGGGTCTTTTGTTGAATCCAGAACAATAATAACCACATCCATCTCATCAAGCCATTTAATAGAGTCAATAACTCCTTTTGTTGCTTCTTTTGCTCTTTTCTTAGCATCCTTTTCTTTCATACCGCCCTTAACAAAATCCTCATAATCTATCTTAGTTGCAATGCCTGGCGTGTCTACTAAATTAAAAGTAAGTTCTTTGCCTTTGCTTTTGATGCTTATCTCTTCCTTGATTTGAATCTCTCTTGTTTCGTGGGCAACATTGCTTATCTTGCCCATGTCTTCACCTAACCAATCCTGGCATATCCTATTTGCCATGGTGGTTTTGCCTCCGTTTGGCGGACCATACAAGCCTAGCTTAACATGCTTCTTTTTCTTAAACAAATTTTTTAGAACTTTGTTTATGAATTTCTTGATTATATCAATTACCATTTATATCTCCTTTTAATCCTTATAAAATCTTTAGGCTTTTAGTATATATATTTTGTGTTTTTTTAACTCTGGAATAGAAACGTTTAAATAAATCCATATTAAAGAATTGAGAATGAATGAAACAATAAAAAAGGATATACTTTCAATTCTTTCAGACATAATTGACATTTTAAGGGTAAAAGAAGAAAAAGATATAGGTGAGATAAAGGAGCTTAGCAACCATACAGTACATAATGCTTCTATCTTCCAGGATGAGGATTCTATTTCTATTGCTATTCTTATTTATTCTTTATCAAAAGTAATTGAAAGAAAACAAGGTGAACTAGGCTATAACAATATAGTGAAGTTATTAAAAACTGCTTATGGTTTTTTGAATAAAAACAACATTGACAGCTATAGGAAGACAATAAGGAAATTGTTTAATTTTATATCAACAATTGACACAAAACTCAAATTATATATTGAAGAAGTTATCAACCAGGCGCAGATAAAAAAAGGAAGCAAGCTTTATGAGCATGGCATAAGCTTGGCAAGAGCTTCAGAAATACTTGGAGTTTCGCAGTGGGAACTGATGTTCTATATAGGCAAGACAAAAATAACGGATATTTATGAAACTGAAAGAATAAGCCTTAAGAACAGAATAGAGTATGCAAGAGGTTTGTTTAAATGAGATCTATAGTTTTTGATGCAGGTCCAGTAATAAGCTTAACAATGAATAATTTATTGTGGCTACTCAAATCCCTGAGAAGCAGGTATAAAGGAGATTTCTATATTCCTAAATCAATTGAAAATGAGCTGATTGGGAGGCCATTAAAAACAAAAAGATTCAAGTTTGAGGCTTTGCAGGTCCTGCAATATCTCAACAAAGACATAATAAAGGTTGTAGACAATGAAAAAATCAAGAAAACAACCCTTGATCTGCTTGATTTAGCTAATAACTGCTTTAAGGCAAGAGGCAACTGGATAAGAATTGTTCATTATGGCGAGATGGAAGGAGTTGCTGCTTGTTTGCATCTTAATTCAGATGCCTTTGTTGTTGATGAAAGAACAACAAGAACATTGATTGAAAATCCAAAAAGAGAGATTGACATTTTAAAAAGAACATTGCATGTTGAGATTAAGGTAAATGAAGAGAATTTAAAGAAATTTCGAGAGATGACAAAGGATATTAAAATAATAAGGTCTGTTGAGCTGGTTACTATTGCTTATGAGCTTGGCTTGTTGAATGAGTTTCTTCCAAACATTAAAGATGCAAAGCAAACATTGCTTGATTCTGTTTTATGGGGTGTTAAGCTTGATGGATGTGCTGTTTCTAAAAGAGAGATAGAACAGATACTTAAGATGGAAAGATAGTTAATCTAAATCTTTAAATAACTCCTTAAATTCCCCTTTCTTTATGACAAAAGGCCAGGTTTTATCTGGAGAGTTTGGAAGCATACTTGTAAGGCAGAAATCAGACCAAAAATTAGAATTAGGGGAATTATTAATAGCAGACACATCAGATGGAAAGATATTGCTTCAGATCTTTGATTTAATTTATGGCAGCCAGATTTCTCAATTAAACTTAGAATTAATTTCTGGCATGAAGCTGGAAGAAAACTCTAACCTGGATTTTATGGATCCAAAACTAAGAAACTATAATCTTGCAAAGATGAAGAACCTGATAACAATAAAAGATGATAAAGCAGCAATATGCAAGAACCTTCCTTCTTTTTTCTCTGAAGTAAGGGAAATAACAAAAGAAGATTTAAAGTTTTTAACAAAACCAAAAAATCCATTATTCATGGGTAAATTAAGGTCAGGCTCAAAAACACTTGATTTGGATATTTTTTTAGATGGAGAAAGGGTTTTTGCTCATCATATCTTAGTGCCAGGAACAACAGGCAGAGGAAAAAGTGTTTTGATAAGCAATATTTTATGGAATACTTTAAATCAAGACTATTGCGGAATTCTTGTTCTTGATCCGCATGATGAATACTATGGAAGGAATAAGACAGGACTTAAAGAGCATGAGAAAAAAGAGAATCTTGTTTATTATACTCCAAAAAACCCTCCAGTTGGATGCAAAACACTAAAAATCAATCTAAGTGTTATTAAACCGCAACATTTCAATGGTGTTGCCGAATTTTCTGATCCTCAACAACAGGCATTAAACCTTTATTACAAGAAATATGGTGATAAATGGATAGAATCAGTTATTCTTGAAAAGCCATTATCTGATTCTGAAAAAGACAGATTCTTTAGAGAAGAGACAATTGCTGTTGTTAGAAGGCAATTACTTTATCTGCTTGACATGGAATTTACTAATAATCAATTGTTTTGTAATGGAATCTTTAGTTTAAATGCAGGCCAAACAACAATAAAGGATATTTGTAGTGAGCTAGAGAATGCTAAAACAGTTGTCATTGACACTTCAAGCTTTTCAGGTGCTGTTGAATTATTAGTTGGCAGCTTAGTAACAACAGAGATTTTTAATAAATATAAATATTATAAAACACTTGGAGAATTAAAAGAAAAGCCAGTTATTTCAGTTATTTTAGAAGAAGCTCCAAGGGTTTTAGGCAAAGAGATTCTTGAAAAAGGCCCAAACATATTCTCAACAATAGCTCGTGAAGGAAGAAAATTTAAAGTTGGCTTAACAGCAATAACGCAATTACCTTCATTAATCCCTCGCGAGATACTTGCCAATATGAACACAAAAATAATCCTGGGCATTGAGATGAAACCAGAGAGGCAAGCGATAATTGAGTCTGCATCACAGGATTTATCAGAAGATGATAGGACAATTGCTTCTCTAGACATTGGTGAATCTTTAATCACTTCTAATTTTGCACGTTTTGCCACTCCAATCAAGATTCCTTATTTTGAAGATTTGGTCAAAGAAAATAAAAAACAAGAAGTTAAAAAGGATTTTAGTGATATTAAATAAAAGAACTAAAAATGAATTGTGATTTTATTCTGGTTCCCTAACTTTTCCCTTCAGATAATC
>CAZOXR010000039.1:0-8735 GCA_964583885.1 uncultured Methanosarcinales archaeon
TCTAGAAGTAAAAAGTGAATCCTTTGCGTGAATTTCTTCTTTTAAAATATAATATCGTGCAAACCAGAACTACCACTGTAAACATAAGTTTACTTAAAAAAATCAGGTTTATTGTAAGGGGGAAAAGAAATGATAGAAAGATGATAGGTAACGCCCAACCAGATATTAACAGAAAGTGTATGAAAGTTGTTTTTACTACATGCTTTTTTGCATAGGCATAGTATGCTATTATATCGCCCAAAACAATTAATCCAGAACAAAGAATAGTCATAACAGACGCTAGAAATATTGAATTGTAGTTTAAAGAGTTAAGGATAAACCGCACTAAAACAACCAGTAAAATTGTGCTTGTCAATACCATCCAAGAAAGGAAGGTAAATATCTGGCTAAATCTTTCTTTTTTTATGTGTTCCTTTTTTCCAGCTAGATCTCTCAAAATAAAATGATTAAGACCAAGCCCAAATAACCCAGCTAGAAACAATAGTGTAACATTCAATATGGAGTATATTCCAAATTCGTATTGAGTTAGTGATCTTGTTAATATAATAAATAATAAGAATATCAAGATAAAGTCAAGTACCTGTATACCGTAGGTAAATCCGATTTGTTTAGTTATTTTCTGGTATTGTTTCATTGTTTCTTTTCCATATCTTTCCTTAAATTTTAGAGTTTATTCGTTGGTTATTTAAAATTTGCTTATTCTTTGGTGGGATATTACAATCACCTATTAGTTAGGTAGTGGATAGATATCTGTTTAGTACCGAATGATTTAAATAATAATCTAATTTTCATTGTCTCGTATGGACAACATTACCCATATCATTTTAGCATCAAAGTTGATTGATGTGTGCAGTGCAAACAATAGAGCTTCTTTTTATGCATGCGTACCATCAATCGATAAAAAACCAGAATACTTTAGAGGGATTTATGCGCACACACTTGAGAATCAACCAAATATCCTAGGTTCTGCATTTGAGATTTTTAATGGAAAAAGAATGGAAGTTGCTAGGAATTCTTATGAGTATAAGAGAATAAAAGAAGAAAGAGAATCTTTTATCAATATTCTGGGACTATCACAAAATTTTTTAAAAACTAAAAAAATAGGAAAAATCCCTAGTAACGAAATAGAAGCAGCATTAAGCCTAATTAGCCACATATATTTTGACACATTTACAAATCCAGTGCACTTCTTCTTACCGCATTCCCCTATTTGTTCAGGTCAATGGAATTTTTGGGAGAGTATAGATTACATAAAGCTGAGAGAAAAACTAAACAAAAAAGAAATCTTGTTTTCATTTAGAGAAGAAATAATAAAAAATAATGTGTGGGATATAAAAATGGGACCAAATGACTTCCCGCTAATAATAAAAAGAAGATTGCTGAAAGAGCATAAGTTTGACGAACCTTTAAGTTCTGAATCAATGATAAAAGCAATGATTATACGATTGGGTGAGATGGGAAAACCTTTCATTAATTATGAAGTTATAGATTTCTCCATAAGAAGTTTCTTTTCATATCTGGGTATTAATAAGTATGTGCGGGTTGATAGAGAAACTGAATTTTTAAGAAGACTTGAATTAAAAATTGCAGAAATACTTAAAAAATTAGTAAAATAGCTTAATCCATCATATTTAAGCTTTTCGGTGAAAGGTTTATAATAAAACAAAGGGTTTCTAATTTTATGAAAGCAATAATTATAGCTGCAGGACCATGCAAGAGATTAAGGGAACTTACAAAGGATATTCCTAAATGTGTGTTGAATGTAAATGGGAAACCAATTATCAGGCATACAATAGAATTATTTCGAAATAAGGGCATAAATGATATATCTGTTATTAGAGGTTATAAAAAAGAAAAGATTAATTTTCCAGATATTACATATTTTGAAAATACTGATTTTTGGAACAATAATATACTGCATTCTTTGATGTTTGCAAGGCCAAAATTAGAAGAAGCGATTGAAGCAGGAGAAGAAGTTGTAGTATCTTATTCAGATATATTGTACAATGATTCTGTTGTTAAATCATTGGTTAACTCAAAACATGCTATTGCGTCAATAGTTGATACTGATTGGCATGGATATTATGAGGGAAGAACAGATCACCCCATTTCAGAAGCTGAAAATGTTATTATGGGCGATGATAAAAAAATGTTAAAGATTGGTAAGCATATATTCACCCATAAAACTCCAAAAAATCAGCAAGGAGAGTTCATTGGTCTATGGAAATTTACTCCAGAAGGAATAAAGGTTTTCTTGAAACATTTTGACAGGTTAAACTCAAGTTTAAAGATGACTGATCCATATCAAAATACAAAAGAATGGCAGAAATCATACATTACTGACATTTTCCAGGAAATGATTGACAAAGGAGAAAAGCTTTATTGTGTTCCAATAAGAAAGAATTGGGCAGAGTTTGATACTGTTCAGGACATTAAGAGAATTGGCGAAGAAATTCCAAAAGATTTGTTAAAAGGGGTGTAAAAATGAAAAAAACAAAAATATTAGTCGTGTTCTTGTGCATCGCATTATTGTTAACTGGGTGTCAAACACAAACAGAAGAAACAAAAGCAGGAGAGATAAAGGTATTAAAAATGGGGTTAATCCCAGCAGATGATGCAGATGAAATGCTTAGGGGCTACAAGCCCGTTAAGGAATATTTATCTGAAAAATTAGGAATTCCAGTTGAAATACAAGTTACATCAGATTATCCAGCAGCTATTGAAGCCATGAGGTCAAAACATATTGATATGGCTTGGTTTGGTCCTTTTTCATATATTATAGCTGCAAATGTTGCAGGAGCAGAGGCAATAGTCAACGGCGTTAAGGAAAGCACAGGAAGTGCAACCTATAAATCAGTAATAATTGTTAATGCAGATAGTGGAATTGAGACCATTGAAGATTTAAAAGGTAAAACGTTTGCATTTGTTGATCCTGCATCAACATCTGGATACCTTATTCCCAGGAAGACGTTGATTGAAAATGGAATAGATCCTGATAATGATTTTAGTACAAGCTACTTTGCAGGAACCCATAATGCTGTCCAATATGCTATTGCAAATGGGAAAGTAGATGCAGGTGCAAGCGGCGATAATGTTCATCAAAGAATGGTAGAGGCCGGAGAAATTAGCGCAGATGTAAATAAGATTATTTATGAATCAGAACCAATTCCTGGATCACCAATAGTAGTTCGAGGAGATTTGCCTGTAGAGTTAAAACAAAAGATTCAACAAGCATTAGTTGACATGGATCAACAGATAATCCATGCTGTTGATGGATGGGGCGGAATTGCCAGTTACCAAGCAGTGTCTGACAGTGATTATGATGTAATCAGAGAAACTGCAAAAATTCTAGGAATGGATGTTGCAAGTGCAGAGGCTGCTAATAAATAATTTTTTATTTTAACTTTTTTATAAAGTTGGAAATTTTGAAATGATAAAAATAGAAAATTTAAGCCACACTTACAAGAATAGAAACGAAGAAGCTGTTAAAAATATTGATCTTCATATCAAGCAAGGAGAAAGTGTAGTCATCATAGGTTCTAGTGGTTCTGGTAAATCAACATTACTTAAGTGCATCAACAGATTGATAGAGCCTCAATCTGGAAAAATTCTAATTAATGGTGAGGATATAATAAACTGCAATATAAAAAAAGCCGAACAGATTAGGGGGGATATTGGAATGATTTTTCAGAATTTTAATATCCTTGAAAGAGAAACTGTCTTTCAGAATGTTTTAAATGGAAGATTGAGATATAATACTTCTTTAAGAACCCTATTTAAGAGGTTCTCTAAAGAGGATTATTCAGTATCTGAAGAAAATATCAAACTGGTCGGATTAGGGGAATATGTAAACGAGAGGGTTGCCAACTTAAGTGGTGGTCAAAAACAAAGAGTTGCTATAGCAAGAGCTTTATCACAAAAACCAGAGATTATGCTTGCAGATGAGCCAGTATCAAACCTCGACCCGAAATTAATGAAAGATATCATGGATTTATTAAAGAATATATGCGTTGAGAAAGGCATAACTTTAGTTAGCAGTTTGCATTTTCTCGATTTCGCTAAAAGGTATGGCTCAAGGATAATTGGAATGAGAGATGGAGGAATTGTTTTTGATGGAAAGCCAGAAGATCTTACAGAAAAAGATATAGTTGACATATATGGTAAGACAAAAGACTGGTACTTGTATGGAAAAACAGGATTTTAAACATGAAAAAACAAAAACTCAAACTTCCAAAGTGGAAGTACAAAGGACTGCTAATTGGATTATTGATAGTTATAATCTATTATTGGGCTATAAGAGGAACTGACACAAGTCCAGTTAATTTTGCGAAAGGTTTTCCTTTCATGATTGATTTTATAAGAAGAATGTTTCCTCCAGATATAAGCAATTTAGGGAGATTCTTATCAAAAGCTGTTGAAACATTGCAAATGGCTATCGTTGGCTCTACTTTGGGAGCTTTAATTGCCTTACCTTTATCTTTTCTAGCAGCCAGAAACATCATGCCCAATAAGTTTGTATACCACACCATAAGAACTATATTTGACACCTGCAGAGGTATAAATGAGATTGTATGGGGCCTTATATTCGTTTCAATGGTTGGTCTAGGGCCATTTCCCGGAGTTTTAGCTTTGACAGCACACGTAACTGGAGCTTTAGGAAGATATTTTTCTGAAGCAATTGAAACTGTAGATCCTAAAGTTATTAAAGCAGTTATCTCAACAGGCGCAAACAAGATTCAGGTTGTTGTCAGAGGAATCTTTCCTCAAGTTAAACCATTATTCATAAATTATAGTTTATACTACCTAGAAAATAATTTCAGAGCAGCAACTGTTCTGGGGTTGGTTGGTGCTGGCGGCATTGGTATGGAACTGATAACAAGCATGAGGCTTTTTAAAAATCGTGAAGTTTTAACTATCCTGATTATAATGGTAATAATGGTCACGGCCATAGATAGGTTTAGCGCATATATACGAAAAAAAGTAGTGAAAGTTGAGGCTTTGGAATAAAGATTTATAAATAAATTGAGGTTATTAAAATAAAATGAAAGTCATTATTTTAGCAGCAGGAAAAGCAACACGATTATTACCTTTAATTAAAGAAGTACCTCAATGTTTGTTAAATGTTGGAAAAATGACCATTCTAGAAAAGCAAATTGAATATTTAAAAAAATCAGGCATTGAGGACATAATTGTGATAACTGGTTATTTATCAGATAAGGTTGAGAAATTTTGTAAGAATATTAAAGTTAAAACGTTGTTTAATCCATTTTATAATGTTTCTGGGATGGCTCTTACGCTATGGGTTGCGAAGGAGGAATTAAAGGAAGGGTTTGTGTTCCTCTACTCAGATGTTCTATTTGATTCAAATATAATCAACAATTTGTTGAATAATAAGGGAAATATATGTTTAGCTATAAAAAAAGACGGACTCAGGGAAGAAGCAGAGAAAGTTATTGAGAAAGATGGAATAATAGAAAATGTAAGTAAGACTAAGATAAAAGGAGAAAATGGGGAGTTTATAGGGATATCGAAATTTTCAGATATTGGTGCTAATAAACTAATAGAAGAGTTAAATAAAACGGCAAAAGCAAATATTAATTCATCATTTATAGCAATTATAGACAAACTCATAGAGAAGGGAGAAACAGTTACTGCTTTTGATATTAAGAATTCAAAATTTATTGATATTGACTTTCCTGAAGATTTAAAAAAGGCAGAAAAAATGTTTGCATAATACATAAATAAAGTATAAACATCAAGAGAAATATTATACTTTTTTAGGATAATGTATTGGATTACTTTTTCTTACTATTAATAAATTGATCAAGCCCTATAAAATACTGATAAAGAATAGTCAATATCAATATTAAAGGGTAGGTTGTTCCATAGAATAAGATAATTAAAAATAACTTGTCTAAGATAGCAAGTATAAGGATTAGGGGAATTATGGTTGTGGGGTCAAAGAGGAATGAAAAAACCCTGCCAATTTTTTGTGAAGGTGAGAATACAAATTTATGCATTAAGCCGGGACAATTGCTTTTGCTACTACCAACACATTTCTTCCCAATAAAATCCATTCTTATGTTATATACATTAACCTGCATTAGGTATGAAATTATAAACAAAAATCCAAATATAAAAATTCTATAATCTGCATAATGGTAGTATATACTGAATGTCAAAGCTACAAATACTAATGAAAGAACAAGATCACTACTTATAATATCCAGATAATAACCCCTATTTGAGAAATTTTTCCTGTATCTTGCAATTTCTCCATCTACACAATCAAGAAGCAAAAAAAGTTGCAAAAGTATTGCGCCAACTAATGCATAATAATAGTTTCCATTAATAAAGAACAGAGATGCAAAAATACCTAAAAAAAAGTTACTGGCAGTAATTTGGTTGGGGGTTATGGGTGTATAAAGAAGTAGTTTTGTTACATATATTGATACTGCCCTTAATAATCTAAGGTAGAATGGCTCGGATATTTTTTTACTATAATTTCTGCATATTTTTCTAAGTTGAATAATAGATTCGACCCTTTTTCCCATTTTCAGATGTTCACCAAGAAATTAATCTTTAGGGGCTATTTATAAAGATTTCTTTTTTATGTTATGTTTTTAGGACTTTTTTAATAATGTTTATAAGTAAGGGCACTTATCATAATAAAAAATGTTAGAAAAATGTTATGGAGGAAGCAAGTCAATTCCTATATGCACTAAGGTGTATAGTATCCTTGCCTATTAGAATGACGTTCAATCGTATTTTTTTAATTCAAACAAAAACAAGGTATGGTCTAAATGTAACACCCTATCATCCTACGATAGGGTTGGGGATTATAGCTGAAATTCTAGAGCAGAATGGAAAGGAATATGATATAATGGATATGCAGTTAGGCTATTCTTTTAGACATCTAAAGAAGAAAATAAGAAAATTTAAGCCAGATCTTATAGGTCTGGATATGATGACTTTTAGGTATAGGGATGGTTATAAGTTGATTAGAAAAATAAAAAAAAGCTTTCCTAAGATTCCAATAGTTGTAGGGGGGCCGCATGTCATGACAGCAGGTACTCGTTTACTTGAGGAATGCAAGACTGTCGATTTTGCTATTTATGGAGAAGGTGAAAAAACAATCATTGATTTATGCAATAAAAGCGATTTAAGCAAAATCCCAGGGTTGTTATACAGGGAGAATGGTGAAGTAAGATTTATTGTTCCAAGAGAACCTATTAAGGATTTAGATAAAATCCCTTTTCCGAGATATAGAAAATGGCAGCTTAATAAGTATATAGATAACTTTTTAGCTCCAAAATTTCAAAAAGAGATGCCGAAAGAAGCTAACGATAAGATGATGACGCTTTTTACAAGCAGGGGTTGCCCCTATAGGTGCATCTTTTGTATGCATGCATTTGGCCACAAATGGCGTGGAAGAAGTGCTAAGAATATAGCAGATGAAATAGAATATTGGTATAAGAAAGGATACAGGCAATTTCCTGTAGTAGAGGATAATTTTACATTTGATAGGAAGAGAGTTTATGAATTAGCTAAAGAGATTAAAAAGAGGGGGATGACTAATCTGCACCTTTCTGCGCCTACGGGGTTAAGGGGCGATATGGCAGATAAGGATGTACTTAAAGTTATGAAAGAGATGGGATTCCGTAATATTTCATTTGCAGTTGAATCTGCAAGCCAAAAAGTTCTAAATCTGATGAAAAAAGGAGAATCTATAGGAACCATAGAAAGAGCAATTAGAGACGCTTTGGAATTGGGGTATGAAATTGGTTTATTCTTTGTATTAGGAACTCCAGGTGAAACCACAGAAGATGTTAAAGAGACTATAAGATTTGCAAATAAATTTCCGATAGATGCCAGATTTTATAACCTCATACCTTACCCAAATACAGAATTATATGACATTATAGATAAGAAGGGTTATTTCCTTAAACGTCCTGAAGTCTATCTAAATTGTTCTTCACGTTTTTATACAACAGTATACTCTACGCCAGAAATATCAGCCAAGAAGAGGGACGAAATCGTAGCTAATGTCTATAAAGTTAAAGAAAAAATAAGGAACAGAAGCTATTATGACGAATATGGTATATCTGGGCTTTTGTGGTCTAAGATTACCTTTATTACCCCACCAATCATGACTTTTGTCTGGAACCTTTCACCTAACCTTTACAGATTCTTTGTTAAGATCTACAAGATTTACAGGAAAAGTTTAGTTAAAAAATATAGGTTTAAAGATACAATGCGTCCACGAACTGGTTTTATTCAGAAATCTTGAATGGTTTTACAAATCAATTCTAATTCTTTGTTTTCTAATTCGGGGTACATTGGCAAAGATAAGATCTCCTTAGCAATCTTTTCAGTGACAGGGAAATCGCCTTCTTTATATCCTAGATGTGAATAGGCTTTTTGTAAATGGATAGGGAAAGGATAATGTATTAACGTGTTTATTCCATTTGATTTCAAAAGTTCCTGTAATTTGCCTCTATCTTTTGAGCGGATAACATAAAGGTGATAGACATGCTTAGCATATTCTTTCTCAACAGGAGTTATCATATTTGTTTCTTTTAATAATTCGTTATACTTTTGAGAAAGGTTTCTTCTTTTTTGAATTAATTTGTCAAGGTGTTTTAACTTGACTATCAATATAGCAGCTTGTAATTCATCCAGCCTGCTATTAAACCCAGGAATTTCATTTTTGTATCTTTCAATTTCGCCATAAC
>CAZOXR010000040.1:0-8624 GCA_964583885.1 uncultured Methanosarcinales archaeon
TACCATTATTTTTTTTAAATCTTTGCGTTTAGGCATTTTATTTCAAGTCCTTAACAAATTTATCAAAAATATTCTCAATATCCCATGGTCCTGGGTTAGCTTCTGGATGCATCTGAACTGTTTGTATTGGCAGTTTCTTATGCTGCATTCCTTCTACGCTTCCATCATTAAGGTTTGTGTAGCTAACCTCTAATCCAGTTCCATCTAAGCTAGCTGCATCAACTGTAAAGCCATGATTCTGAGAAGTTATGTACACTTTATTTTCTTTTATGGATTTTACAGGCTGGTTTGTTCCTCTGTGGCCAAATTTTAATTTGTATGTTTTCCCACCAAGCCCTAAAGCAACAATCTGGTTTCCAAGGCAGATTCCTGTAATTGGCAGTTCTGATTGCAGTTCTTTTACTAAAGCAATTGCTTCTTTTGCCTGCTCTGGGTCGCCTGGACCGTTTGCTATGAACAAGCCGTTTACTTTTAGGTCAGTAACTTCTTGCGGCTTTGTGTTGTATGGCAGCCTGTAAACATTTACTTTTCTTTTTATGAAATTCCTGATTATAGACAGTTTAACACCAGTATCAATCATTGCTATTGTTTTTTTTCCTTTGGCGTTGATGAACTCTGGTTTTTTTACAGACACTTTTTGAAGAAGATTAATTGATGAGTAATCTGTGATCTTTTTTGTATTGCTTATGATTTCATCTTTATTGATTTCTCCTTTGGATGTAATCAATGTTCCATTAATAACTCCATGCTCTCTGATTTTCTTTGTAAGCATTCTTGTGTCTATGCCTGAAATGCCTGGAATTTCAAACTCCTTTAAGAATTCGCTAATACTTTTTACAGCTTTTCTATGTGAATAGAAATTTTGATGTTCTCTAACAACAAAACCCTCAACCTGGATTTTATCAGATTCAAAATTCTCTTTCCTAATGCCATAGTTTCCGATTAAAGGATAAGTCAATGTTAATATTTGTCCTTTGTAGCTTGCATCTGTTAATGATTCTTCATAGCCAACTAAGGAAGTGTTGAAAACAACCTCTCCTGCAACTTCTTTTTCTGCTCCAAATCCGTTGCCTTCGAATATTGTACCATCTTTTAGAGCTAGAATTGCTTTCATTTAAGACCCCCACGAATAGGATTACGTGTAAAAACAAGAATAAGTTTTCTTAAATCACTAACATCCATTAAAAAAAGGATAAAATGGTAATTGATATTTAAATTTTATGTTTTGAAAGATGTAATAAGATGGTATCATTTCTCTCATTGATTATTTGCAACTGCTCCTCTTCTACCATTAGGGATTAGTCCTGCTGCTTTCCAGTATTTTCCGATTGTGGCTCTTCCAAAGGATAAATGGCGTGATGCTTCACGTAGATTCCCTGAATAAGTTTCATAACCAGCTGTGATTTCTTCTATTTGGGAAGGTTTGAGGTCATTACATCCGGCAGCTCGAATCTCTAATCCGTTTGCCACCCAGTGTTTCCTGACAGTTTGGGGTGCGCGTTTTAAACCTCTTGCTGCTTCAGAGAGTCTTCCTTCATATTCATCGTAAGCTGCGACTATTCTTCCGATTTCTTCTTTATCAAGTTCAGTGCCCCTTTTATCGACTTCAAGTCCTGCTGCTTTCCAGTAGATCTTTACAGTTTCAGGTGAATGGCCTAATACTCCTGCAACAGCTTGTGCACTTCCACCATATGTAGAGTATGCACCAATAATCTTTTCTCTTTGAGAAGCAGACAAACCTACATCTTCTGCTCCTTTTCTATCTAATCCTGATTCAGCCCAGTATTTACAGATAGTGGAGTGTGCATAGGGCAGATGTCTGGAAGCTTCTAAAGAGTTGCCATTCCAGGTTGCATGAGCATCAATAATCTGGTCAATGTCTTTTTGTGGCAGAGTCTGGCTTGATTGGTTCTGCCAACCATCCGCTTCTAATCCATTTGCTCTCCAGTATTTAACTATTGTATCGTCTGAATAGTCAAGACCTCTTGAAGCAGCAAGAGCATTTCCTTTGAAGATACTATGGGCTTCAACTATCTCTCTAACCTGCCACTCATATAACCTATTAGTCACTTCCAATCCGTTCATTACCCAATATTTCCTTATTTGACCTCTTCCATGAGGTAAATGCATAGCAGCGCGTGATACGTTTCCACCGTACACACCATATGCGCCACATAGATTACTTATCTGAGAGGGATTAAGTGGATTTCCTTTTGGCTTTATGTCTAATCCATGTTGACGCCAGTATTTTGTTACAGAATAACCACTGCAGCCAATTTCTGCTGCAACACGTGATGCAGTACCGCCGTATGTAGGGTGGGCGCTGACTATTTTTTCAATTAGATCTTGACTTAGAGGTACACCACAAATTTTCTCTTGTATTGCAGCATCCATTTGACCATGTTCCCGCAAAGATCTTGCTAATCCTTGATCGAACCTATCTAATTGTGTTCTGCTCATCCCCCTATACCAATCAATGTTTGCTCTGAAATATGCAAGAGGATTTCCATTGTATTGCCTTGGTCCAAACTCAATAATCCCTTTATCAATATCTATCCTCTTTATAGGTCTTGGAGGAATTAGTATTCTTCCATCAAATGTGAACTTTTCTGCAAGCTGACCTAAACGATGCTGAACCTCTGGGACTAGTGAACCTACAGATCCTGCTTCAATACCTAGTAAACCTTCTCCTGACTCAGATCTGGCCATAAGTGATTGAATTAAACTCATGGCGTCTTTATCCATCTGTCCATCCAGTAAAGATACTGCTTCTTGCAGGGTAATACCTGTATCAACCACTGGATCTAACCTATCCTCAATATTAGCTAAGTCTGGATCTTCTGCTCCGATTATTTCGCTAAATCTGCTTTTCTCTTCGTGTTGAATCTCAGCGTCAAGACTAGTAGCAAATCTTTCCTGATAAGGTACTTGAAAAGAATCAACAAGACGGGCAATATCGGAATAGATCCCAGCAAAATCTTTAGGCATATTTTCCCTTGCTATATGCACTATCTTATCTCGTACTCTAGGTTGTAGATCATATGTATCAACAATCCACTCTACTAAATTTTCACTGTCCGGGATAGTATCTGTTAATGTCATCTTAGTCCTGAAAATAATGAATCTGGGTTTTGAGCATAAAGTACAACAACCCTGCCAGGTCCCAACTCTCTGACCTTTTGCCTTATATATGGAACACCTGCATATGTTGCCCGTTCAATACGACCTTGATAGTTGGTATTTACCTCATCTACTGAAAAGCCAAGCTCTTCTCGTTTTCTCTCAAGGAACTCATAGAACACACCATGTACAAGTGCTTCTTCTCTAAACCTACACTTGTTAATGGCCCTCTCACCCTCCTGAGGATCCAGCTGAGTTGGTCTTCCATTCTTAATCCACCATTGCTGTAGTTCTTTTTTGAGGTGGTTCCTGGTATAATTGCCGATAGTTGTATGCATAAGTTCTATAGGTGCAGATGAGTAAGCCATAACTTTACCCCTTCCTACTGTTAGAATAATGGGTGAATGGTCTGGCTGTGATATCTGTACTCCTTCTTCAGAATGTATACGATATCCATGGGCCCTCTCTGCACTTGATCTGTTATCTGGTACTTTTATTCTAAAACTCATTGACTGGCCACCAGGTATTGGGTTTCTGCCCATAGTATATTTGGGAATTATAACAGGATACGTTGCCTGGATATTGATTGATCTGGAATAAACAAGGTTTAAACCGATGATTCTGCTATTGGAACTCACAAATGATCCATCCTCTGTTAAAGGGCGATAATGGAATTCAGGAAGGGTGGTAATTCCCCCTATAAATTCAATGAGTTCTTCAAGGGCATTGTTGCTTCTGGTAGCAAACTCCTCAATAACATGATCTTCTGCATCAACTGCTGTACATACATGTTTTTGTGAGTATATTCCTGAATCAATATCAAAAGAAATCCCATCTAGTGATTCAACAATGCGTATCAGCAGATCTTTGTGTTTCTGTTCTATGACGTCTGACTGAGGATATAAAGGGTGTTCAAACTCTTTGCCTTTTGCAGCTGGGATATTGCGTTCATACCATTCTGCATAAGTCAGATCATCCAGAGCTGAAGTGCTGTCTGGTGCAGTACTAGCTGATGCCCTTGTTGCCCTTAGGAGTGTTAGGGCAGTGAATCCTCTCTTAAAAAGTGTTCTTCTGTCAAACACACCCCCAGTTATATCCTGCATCCAACTAGGACTATCATCAGCTGCTGCTATTAGGTAATCTAGTAGTAGTTCGCCTATCATAACACATAGAAAGGAGTCCCCCTTTATAAAGTTTACTACTTATTAGTTAATAAAATATAAAGGAGCCATTTATTTAGAAAAAAATAGCTCCCCTGAATGCAGTCACTTTCCCAACAAATTCAGAAGCGTTTAATCTTTCCCTTGCTATATGGACGATCTTATCTCGTATTCTAGGTTGTAGATCATATGTATCAACAATCCACTCTACTAAATTTTCGCTGTCCGGAATAGTATCTGCTACTGTCATTTTATCATCCTGAAAACAGTGCATCTGGATTATGGAGGTAAAGCCTCATAACTTTAACAGGCCCCATTTCCCTGGCCTTATGTATTATAAAAGGAACTAGGGCATATTTTGGGTCTTCAAGATTATTTCCAAACATCTGTTGGCTATCTGGTGGTGCTAATCCCAGATCCACGAGCTTTTGGTTGGCAAATTCATAAAATAACCCGTGGACAATAGCTTCTTCTCTTACTGTTACTCGGTCTTGAATAATTCTTCTCTGAGTACCATCCACGTTAATATCATTTCCATAATCAACTGATTTCTGCAGCTGGTTTTTCATATCTCTTCCACTTGCAGTAATCATTGCGTAATGCATAACTCCCTGTAAGGTAGTAGAATAGGCACTTGCTGCATTTACCCCTATAGTGAGCACTATTGGCTCTACATGAATCGTGGGTAATATCACTCTGTTTCCAGGAGCCATAT
This sequence comes from uncultured Methanosarcinales archaeon, assembly GCA_964583885.1. Taxonomy (GTDB): domain Archaea; phylum Nanobdellota; class Nanobdellia; order Woesearchaeales; family CAZOXR01; genus CAZOXR01. Next base: position 4,996 of record CAZOXR010000040.1, read on the forward strand.
CAAACTCGTACCTTCTCGGTATTTCTGAATGATCTGTTCTTTCGGTTAATGTGATATTTACCCATTTATCCTCTGGGAAAACCGGGCTATACCTACTACCTGGATACTCTTTATGAACCTTATACTCTCCTGTATAACTTGTTGATCTATGCCAAACTATATTTGGGACTACACCGGAGGAACCAGACAGTGCTACTCTCTCACTTGGATCCAAAATATTATATGTAGAGATATTTGGGCAGAGACTACTTATACCAGCATACTCAAAGAACTCGCGTAGAGCTGCATTGCTTCTTTCTGTGAACTCCCTAAGCTCTTTCTCTCCCCATCTTATACCTGTGAATAGTTGCCTTTTGCTATAGCGGACGCTGTCTTCATCGAGAATATTTCTGGCGTTGTACCAGCCATCCTCCCTTAAAAAATCAAAATCTCTTGAATCTGTTATTTTTTTCCTGATTATCTCCCTGATCGAGGAGCTTACATCGCTGGTTTTATGATAATCAGGATGCTCAAATTGATCACCCTCTGCATTGCGCGAGACTTGTGCATACCATTCTGCATAGGTTATATCATCCAGAGCTGAAGTGCTGTCTGGTGCAGTACTAGCTGATGCCCTTGTTGCCCTTAGGAGTGTTAGGGCAGTGAATCCTCTCTTAAAAAGTGTTCTTCTGTCAAACACACCCCCAGTTATATCCTGCATCCAACTAGGACTATCATCAGCTGCTGCTATTAGGTAATCTAGTAGTAGTTCGCCTATCATAACACATAGAAAGGAGTCTCCCTTTATAAAGTTTACTACTTAAGAGTCAATAATTAATCAAGAACGCATTAATTTGTCGAGTAGATAGGAGATTAACATTTTAGGGATATAACTCAATTACTTTCCCAACAACTTCAGAATAATAGCCTTTTGCATATGCAGCCGGTTCTCTGCCTGGTCAAAAACAACGCTTTGATTTGAGTCAATAACATCTGCTGTTTGTTCATAGCCACGTAAAGCAGGCAAACAGTTCATGAATATTGCGTCTTTTTTTGCTTTTTTCATTAGAGCTTTATTTACCTGGTATGGCTTGAATATCTTTATTCTTTCATTAATCTGCTCTTTCGGTATATGATAGCTCATCCATGAGTCAGTATAAATAACATCAGCATCTTTAACTGCTTCTTCTGCTTTGTCTGTTACTTCAATTTTATTTTTATTATTGTATTTTTTTAAGAGCTGCTCTGATTCTTTTATCACAATAGGAGCTGGAGAATGCTCTTTTGGACAACCTATTGCTATGTCAAAGCCAACGATAGCAGCAGCATAAATTAATGAGTGAGTTACATTATTGTTTGCATCGCCAAGATAAGCTAATTTTATTTTTAGTGTTTTTTTCTTTTCTTTTATTGTTAATAAATCGGACAATGCCTGGCATGGATGCGAGAAATCAGTTAAAGCATTAATTACAGGGACTGTTGAGTATTTTCCAAGCTCTTCTATATTTTTATGGCTGTAAAGCCTTGCGATTATTATATCACAGAATCTGGAAGCAACCTTTGCAGTGTCTGAAACACTTTCTTTTTCACCAATAGGAGCGGTTTTTGTGTCAACGTATATTGCATGCCCCCCTAATTGTGTCATTCCAACTTCAAAGCTGACTCTTGTTCTTAAAGAAGGCTTTTCAAAGAACATGAGCATTGATTTATTTTTTAATAGATTTGAATATTTTCCCGGATTTTTCTTTATTTTTTCTGCTTTTTTGATTAGTTCAAGGATTTCTTGTTTTGTGAAATCTTTTAGTGTTATAAGGTCTTTTTTCATTGTAATCCTTCTTTTTCATCAAAACCAAGCATAAGATTCATGTTCTGGACAGCCTGGCCTGATGCTCCTTTAATTAGGTTATCAATAACTGATATAATAACTAATTGGTTATTTTCATCTATTTCAAAGCCTCCAATATGGCATTGATTTGTTTTTTGCACATCTTTTATTTCTGGTGTTTTGTCAGTTATTATTTTTATGAATGGCTGTTCTTTGTAGAAATCCTCAAATAACTTGATGATTTCCTCTTTATTGGTTTTTTTCTTCAATAAAATATGTGCAGTGCACATCATGCCCTGGAAAGTGTCAATAACATGCGGTGTAAAGCTGATTTTTGTTTTTACGAATTGTTCTATTTCGTATTTATGCCTATGGCTCGTTAGTTTGTAAGCAACAATGTTTTCTTTTATTGAATTGTGGTCTTTTGCAAATATTGAGCTTTTTCCTGCTCCGCTATATCCTGATTTGCAGTCAAGAACAATGTATTTTGCTAATTTTTGTATTGGCAAAGAAGTTAGCAAACAGACAGTTGCGTAACAGCCTGGATTTCCAACAATCTTTGCTTTTTTTATTTTTTCTTTAAAGATTTCAGGCAAGCCATAAACTGCTTTTTTATTATTTTTTTCATCTTCGTGCTTAATCCCATAAACTTCCTCGTACTTCTCTATCTTCTTAAACCTGTAATCTGCTGATAAGTCGATTATTTTTTTGCATTTTAGCTTTGGGAGTGTTTCAAATGCTGTTTTGTGAGGGACTGCTAAGAATACACAATCCAATTTCATATTATTTATTTCTTCAACATAATAATTTGTGAATGTTTCTTCGCCATCAAAATCAGGGTAAAGCTCTTTTACTTTTTTTCCTTCATAGCTTTTGCTGTTTAGAACTTTAAGCTCTACCTGAGGATGTTTCTTTAGGATGTTGATTAATTCGTATCCCGTATATCCTGATGCTCCGATTATTCCTGTTTTTTTCATAATACTTCACCTAAGATACCAATAGCTTTATCAATCTCTTTTTTAGTGATTATCAATGGCGGCAAGAATCTTATTACATTATCAGTGCATTTATTCACCAGCAGTTTTTTCTTCAGGCATGAATCAACAACTTCTTTAGCATCTTTATTTAATTCAACACCAATCATAAGGCCTTTGCCTCTGATTTCTTTTATTGTTTTATCATTGAGGCCTTTTAATTTATCAACAAAATAATTACCCATATTCTTTGCATCCTCAATAAGTTCATTTTTCATTACAAAATCAATAACAAAATTTGCTGCGGCGCAACTTAATGAATTACCTCCAAAAGTAGAGCCTTGATCACCTGGCTCAAAAGCATCTGCAACTTTTTGGCTTGCGATTGTTATTCCAATTGGTATGCCTCCTGCAATTCCCTTTGCAACTGTAACTATGTCGGGCAGAATCTTATTGTGCTGATAAGCAAAGAATTTTCCAGTACGCATGCTTGTCTGTATCTCGTCAATTATAAGCAGGATATTTTTTTTATCGCAAATCTCCCTGACTTGTTTTAAATAATCATCAGAGGGAACAATAATTCCTGATTCGCCCTGAATTGGCTCGACAATAAAAGCTGCTGTCTTATCAGTAATAGCTTTTTCAAGTGCTTCAGTATTATTGTAAGGAATATGCTTAAAATCAGGAACTAATGGCCTGCAATATTCCTTGTAATTTTTATTCCATGTTGCAGATAAAGCGCCAAATGTTCTTCCGTGAAATGCTTTTTCAGCTGCAATTATCTCTGTTTTTTTTGTAAACTTTCTTGCTAATTTTATAGCAACTTCATTTGCCTCTGAGCCTGAATTAGA
>CAZOXR010000041.1:0-8362 GCA_964583885.1 uncultured Methanosarcinales archaeon
AACGTAGCTGTCTTGCCGTGAATAACTGTTTTCTGGAAAAAAGGCATTGCAACCTTATCGCCTTGGTCCAATAACCTTGCTAACTCATCTTTTGTCTGCAAATCCATCTGAGCAACCTTCTCAGCTGCAGAAAAGAATATCTTATTGACAAACACTATACCCATAGCAAAAACAGCTAAAGAAATAATAATTATAACAAGAAAATTAACAGATAATTCAATACCTTTTTTATTCATTGTTTAAATAAAATAAAACAAGTATAAAAAACTATCCAATAATCTCAAACTCTTTGACGATTATTATCATCAATATCACTAATATTGCTGCTCCTGTCAGTATCCATGCAAGACCTGTAGATAATGTTGAAGTAACTACCTTGTACAAGCCAAGACCCATCACAGCAACTCCTAACCATAAGAACTTATCCAAAACAAGCCTCATTATTTCAAATTCTTCAGTTTGAGTCAGTCTTCTTTTCATCTAATTCACCTCTTTAGCCAATATTTAAAACAAAACTATCCCTGAATTCAACACCATCATAAAGATCAGAAGAGCAACTTACATCCTCTTCATAACTGTCTGCGCAGCAAACCTTAACTGTTAAAATCTTTGTTTGTTTTATTTGCTCTATATCTTCAATACCTGCTTGCCATACAATTATCTGCTCTGGCTTTATCCTTGATGTTGGATTATGATTGTATACTATCCAGTTGTTGGGTTCTAAAAAACCACCGTCATCATAAACCGATAGCTGGCAGTTTTTTTCTATGCTATTTGGATTCATAAAACTGATTGTTAAGTCAGCCCTACCCCCAATATCCATGTCTTTTTTTGTAAATTCAAGCTTTAACGGGTCTTCCAGAGTCGGCATTAAAACCTCCTCTGTTACATCCATCACTTCAGTTGTCTTTGCTTTTATGTTCTTAAAAGCATTATTTATGAAAGTTACACCCAATAGTACAACAGCCACAGCCAAAATTAATAAAAATGCTCCTTTAACCTTGGCCATGTTTAACTTGTTATTTTGATTAATAGGTCTTTTTTGTAAGTTGTTGGACTCGCACCACCAGTACATACCATCTTTGCTGTGTAGATGTGTGGGCAAGTTATAATTCCACCACCACAGTCATCTTGTAGGTGAATGGGAGCATCAGGACCACCAGCACCATCTATATCATCATCATTATCTGGATCTATGGTTATTGTCCAGGTATATATCTTATCTGGTGGCATAGTTACTGCATCCATATTATATATCATATAATTTCCATAAATAGGTGGTAATGGAGTACCAGCCGGAACTCCTGGCTCAACCTTAAGATCATCTTTATCCATTACACTTAATGTACAATCCCTGGAATCTCCTTCTGCATGCATAAAAGCCAACAAAGTCTTACCCTGCTCATTTGTTCTTAAGCTTAAGGTATTTGGATATAATGTTACTGGATTATCTATAGTGGGGGGGTTTGCCAATTCCTGCGTACTAACAGCAGCCTCAACCTTGCTTGTAGCCTGAGAGAACAATCCCCTCATAAAAGTCAATCCCAACCCTAACATTGTTATCGCTAATATCAAAATAACAATAGCATTTATAGATAGATTTAATGCTGATTTTTTGTTTTTTATCATTATTTAACACCTCTTGATTATGATGTAATTGTTATGACAACATCTCTTGTGTAAGTGTCGTCAATTTCTCCTGATTCAAGTGTAGTACTCAAATCATCATCAACACCACAAGACATCGTAAGTGTATACAATTGGGTACCCTCAGTGGTTCCAGTAACAGAAATTGTCCATGTATTTATTTGATCTGTTGTCATCTTTGATGGGTTCTTGTTCAAGACAACACTTGCTGTCCCTCCTCCTCCTTTGCTAGCATCATCCAATTGGCATAAAACTGTTCCTTTTGTGTTTAAAAATGCAGCTGTACTCTTATCTTGTTTACCGCTCCTTACACTTATTTCAGCAGGAGCAACAGTTAATGGGCTATCAACAGTTGGAGGATTAACTAATTCTTGTGCACTGACAGCAGCCTCAACCTTAGTAGTAGCTTGTTTAAACAATCCCCTCATAAACGTCAATCCCAATCCTAACATTGTTATTGCTAATATCAAAATAACAATTGCATTAATCGATAAATTCAGTGCTGATTTTTTATTTTTCATTCATACCACCTTATGGAGTCACAGTGATAAGCAAATCTTTTCTTGCTACTTCACTATCTGTTGGACATTCCATCTTTAATGTTACTATCTCTGTACCATCTGTCTGGCTTGCTTCTACAGAAACTAACCATGTATTGATTTGATCAGTCACCATAGAAACTTCATTCTGGTTCACTAAAATATCTGCTACATCAGCTCCAGTTTGAGCAGTAGAAGGAACCAAAGCACAACTCCTATCTCCAGCAGTATTCAAAAAAGCCACAGTAACCTCTCCAAACTTACCTTTTCTCAAAGTAATATCCGAAGGAGCCAATGTCAGAACATTATCCACAGTCGGCGGGTTTGTTAGTTCTGAAGCAGAAACAGCTTCTCCAACTTTCTCCTGCATCTGTGAGAATATTCCTCTCATAAAAGTCAATCCCAACCCTAACATTGTTATCGCTAATATCAAAATAACAATAGCATTTATAGATAGATTTAAAGAACTCTTTTTGTATTTATAGCCCATCTTTTACACCTCTTTTTAGTTAAATATAACATTAATACTTATTCATTATCAAACTACTTTATAAAACTTTCGGAATTCTATAGTATAAATTATAGAAAGATTTAAAAACGAACTCTTAATTTCCATAGCTATGGCAAGACAAAGAAAATTCAGCGCATACAGAAGGATGGAAAGACCTTACACTAGAATCTCTAAATTCAAGAAAAAGTCATACATAAAAACAACCCCAAATATACGGGTTGTTGCATTTGATATGGGCAACCTAAAGAAGAAATTCCCATACACTTTAAAGCTTAATTCAAAAATAGACCTTCAGATAAGAGACAGCGCATTTGAATCTGCAAGAGAAACATCAAACAGATTACTTGAAAAAACATTGGGCGTAGGTGGATTTCACATGAAGATACATACTTACCCTTTTCATATTCTAAGAGAAAACCCAGTAGCAACAGGAGCAGGCGCAGACAGGTTCTCAACAGGAATGCAGAAATCATTTGGAAAACCTTTAGGCTCTGCAGCGCAGATAAAAAAAGGTCAGACAATATTCTCTATTTCAATAGACAAGGCAAACCTTGAATTAGCAAGAAAAGCACTTAAAAGAGCTGCTTCTAAACTTCCATGCCATTGTACTATTGAGATAAAAGAAAACAAGTAAAATTCACTATCCTACAATAAATCCAAAATTTTATATATACTCTTCCTTAACCAACACATATGCCTACAGCAGACCAAATTATAACCCAGATTTTAAGCAATAAATACATAGTCTCTTTATTAATACTTACTTTATCATTGATAATTGCAAGATTAGTTGTATATATCTCCCAAAAGATAGTGTTGAAGCTGACTGAAAAAACAAAGACAGCAGTAGATGATTTTATTGTAGCAAAAACCAATAAGCCAGTCTCCTTTATCCTGGTTTTGATGGGTATAAAATTAGCTATTATACCATTGGAACTTTCAGGCTCAACAGCTAAAACAGTGGATATAACTATATGGACCTTTACAATCCTTCTTGTTACCTACTTATTCATGTTCGTATTTGATGTACTGATAGACGAGTGGGGCAGGAAATGGGCAGCAAAAACAAAATCAAGGATGGATGACGAGCTCGTAACCCTTTTCCATAGATTTTCTAAGATTTTCACATTCGTTATTGGACTGATGTTTATTCTTAACTTATGGGGCGTTCAGATAATGCCCTTAGTAGCCAGCTTAGGTATAGCTGGTATAGCAGTTGCTTTTGCTCTGCAAAGCACATTAGGCAATATTTTTGGAGGCATATCAATAATCCTTGACAAAAGTGTTAAGTCAGGCGATGTTATAAGGCTTGATAAAGATACATATGGAATTGTAATTGATGTTGGTCTGAGAAGCACAAAAATAAAAACATGGAACAATGAGGTTATTGTAGTGCCTAATGGCAAGCTGGCTGACAGCAGAATCCAGAACTATGTTCTGCCAGAGCCTTCTGCAAGAATAGAGCTTCCATTTAGCGTAGAGTACGGCTCTAATGTTGATAAAGTCAAGAAAGTTGTCATGAATGAGATTAAAAAACTAAAGAATGTTTTGAAAGATCCTGAACCAAGAATATTGTTCTTGGAGATGGCTGATTTCTCATTGAACTTTAAGGCATATTTCTGGGTTCCTTCTTATAAGGAAAGGTTTATGACAAAAGAGAAAGCAAACTGCATGATCTACGATGCTTTGAACAAGGCAAAGATTGGAATACCATTCCCTACTAGAACGATTTATACTAAGAAAGGGAAGTGATTGTTCTAAATAACAAAGTTTATAAAAATCTGATATATTAATATTGGGTATGTTTGGTTACAGCATTCAGGAAAAAATTAATGTGCTTGATGCAGAACTTATTGCTAGTTCTTCAATTCTGGAGCGTATTAAAAGCTTTGGTAGTGAAATTAGTTGCAGACAGGAATGGGCAGATGAGATTATGACAATAGTAAACACAATTCAACAATTTGTTGGTGCAATAAAAACAGACCTGAAAGCAAAAATGCCTTTAGATCGAGAATCTTCTAGAGAATCTAGGAAAAAACCTGTTTCTGATTCTGAAATCAATAGATTAAGCGCATCAATTGATTCTACCTTCTTTAATCCTAAATGGGGTATTAATGAATTACTGCAGTCATCAGCCACCAAATTCAAAAAAGGATCTTACAAGAGATATTTTGAAGCAGTTCAGGGAAATGTAAGCCAGTTTGCAGACTTTTGTAAGAGCACATTTGTACCCAAATTAGCGAATGTGAATGTAATCAGAAGAATTGGGAGAAAGATTAGTAGATTTCGAAAGTTATTCAGGCTGTTAAACGCAGAGCTTCAGTTCTATGAAAAAGAAGTAATGAAAAGGCTAGTAACCTGCCACTCTTTGCTGCATGGCAGAGTAAGAAAGATAGAGGCAAAGCTAGGTAGGGCGCTTCACACATTAAGGACAATAAATGATCCTATCAGTGGATACGCTAGAATGAGGGGGGATGCAAGAGAGTCCCAAGAATCTTTACAGGGGTTTGGGACAGGCACTTTTGACGGACAAATAAGGATTAGAAAAGCTAGCATAAAACTAATTGAAAAATCCTTTGAAAAAGCAGAAGAATTAACTAACGAGCTAAAATCAATTTATGACCCACAATATCTAGCTCAAGTCAATTATTTTAAGGATACAGAAGAAGCAGAATCTAGAGCAAAGCAAACCCTATTGGGATTACAAATAGAGCATGATTTTCTATGCAAATTCAAAGAAGCGTACGAACAGGATAGCCAGCAGGCAATTGCAATGGTCTTTCAGGAATATATCTCTGCTGGTGGCACTCCTGGTGTAACTGTTGCTGGAATTGGCACAGGATTAACAGCATATACAGGTATAGTAGCATCTAGACAAGCAGAAGGGTCTTGGCGACTCCAAGAGGAGATTAATATCCCACCTGCAGCATATGCAAAAAGACTTAGGACTATTGTAGTAACAAGTGGCTATGAACCCTCGCTGCGTGGCCTTAACCCAGCTATATGTGGGGTTTACAATATTAAGAACATCTATTTTTACACAAACCCCCATGATATGTATGGTGGGCAGCATGCCCTTGTCTCATGGGATCTCTCTCCTTTTTGTGTTTTTACTGGCAAGGCTATAGGTTTTAGAGCATCAGGGCAGGTCATTGCAGAAGGATTTTTTGTGACTCCAATAAACATTCCACCAGAAAAGCTTACTTTGTTAGTTTCAAAGCCAGAGAGATTAACTGGGGGAGATAGGGATTATCAGGAACAACTAATAGCTGAACTGGAAAGGCTTGGAGTGCCATTTACGTACAGGTAATTCTATTGGGTACAGTTAAAACAACAAAAGACATATTAATAATCAATAAAAAGTTATCAATTCCTAAATTAACTATGTTACAGTAGTAAAAATAGAAAGGTTTATATAGTAGTAATTCTAGTAGTAGGATATATGGTCATAAGCAACATAATAGTTCCAAAGCACGATCCGCTTGAATCAATTAGAGTTATCCCGCTTGAAAGCAGAGTGATTGTTCCAGGAGAAGTTATTGTGCCTAATACAAGGATAACAGTTCCAGAGGATTTTGACGAGCCATATGGCGCATTTGCTGAAGATGTTGCTGGCTACCCAGTCGATGTAACCAGAAGCAATGGCATCTATTCTGTTGAAGGATTAAGAGATACTCTTTTTAAAAAGGCAGGAAGGCTTGCAGGTTCAGGATTTGGAAAAGCACTGGCTACTGTAATGGCTTTGCTGTATGTTGGAGGTGGTGTTGCTGGATGCAGTAGTGGCGGTGATACTAAATATCAACCCCCTGGTGTATTTGAATTTACTGACGGTTTTTGTGATGGTAACAAACCAACAAGTGTAGAAGCAATTAGGCAGGATCCAGATAATTTTATAATCCATATTGGGCAAAGGCCATTTTTCCAAGATGAAGGTCATAATCCTCTTGAATCACATTATCTTTGGTCTGAAAATATTGTGCCATTCTATATGGGCTTATTATCTATGGGAAACGATAGCCTGGTCAGAGACCTATTAACTCCTACTGGTTTAGCAATGTATGAACATGTCCCATCTGTTCTCAGAATCTTTTCAGAGCTTGGTTATCCTCATAAAACTGACAGTGAAATTTGCGGTATTATTGATTACTATAATTCCGCAATACCTTCCGGATTACCTTTAGAAGAGGTCGTTATACACTTTCCTAATGCTAATCTTAGCAATAATCTTACTAAGGGTAATACTCGCCTAGATCACTTAGAGGCCATATCTCCTGATGATTCAGTTAGAGTTGAAGAGTTAGCTTATGATGAATTATACACCGTTAATAATCCTTATGATAACAGTAGTGTTTTAGTTGGCAGAATAATCATGTCTGAACAGAAAAAAAGTGATCTATACGTTCTCGATACCACAGGCCCAACCAGTAGAACATCCATTGGACCATTTCATGCAATTACTCCTGATAAAGGGGGATTTAGAGGAGCCATATTAGATGATGGGGGTAATGCTTTTGTGTTTAAAATGCAATATTACTCAGCTCCTGGTATGAAAGGTGGATTTTTATAATTTGGAGATTTGTATAAAAATATCAAGCCGCAACAACAAAAGACATATAAATTTAGCAAGACTACTTCTTAAATAACCAATAAAAAAAGAATCATTACAAAAATAATCAATAAAAATAAAAAAAGTACAGCCTGTAAATTTTGCCGACATTAATTTGCCTATAGCAAATTATGGCGTTTCAGGCAAAATTTACCCGCAGAACCTTAGCCGAAACTCGGACTAAACTCTGCAGAGCTGGTAGGCACAATAGAACCCGAGTTTTGGCTTAAGAAAATATTTTTTATTGATTGGAAAATTTAGATAAAATAAATTTTTAATAAAATGCTTTTAAAATCCATAAAATTAAACAACATAAGGTCTTACCTAAACCAAAAGATAGACTTTCCAACTGGTTCTGTTCTGCTAAGCGGAGATATTGGCTCTGGAAAATCAACTATATTGTTAGCAATTGAATTTGCCTTATTCGGAGTAAGAAGAAAGCATCTTTCAGGCTCTTCATTAGTAAGGCACGGAAAAAAAGAAGCAGATGTTGAGTTGAATTTTGAATTAGACAAAAAAGACATTATTATTAAAAGAACACTGAAAAGAGGAAAACAGGATATTTCGCAGGAAGCAGGCTATACAATAATAAATGGAATAAAAAAAGAAGGAACAGCTGTTGAATTAAAGAGCCAAATCCTTGAGCTATTGGGCTATCCAAAAGAGTTAGTAACAAAAAGCAAAGACATGGTTTACAGGTATACTGTCTATACGCCCCAGGAAGATATGAAGAAGATTCTTTTTGAAGAAAAAGAAACAAGGCTTAATATCCTAAGAAGGGTCTTTAATATTGACAAATACAAGAGGATAAAGGAAAACCTGCAGATAAATATCAAAGACATAAAAGAAAGGAAAAAAGAAAGCCAGGGAAAGATAGCAGATTTAGAGCAAAAAAAGAACCAGAAACAAGAAAGAAAATCAGAAATTAAAGAGCTTGATAGAAAGATAAAAGAATTAGAGCCAAAGATAAAAGAAGCAAAAAAACAATTAAAAGAAAAAAAATCAAATGCAGAAAAAACAGAAAAAGACATCAAAAAATTCAATGAGCTAAAAAACGAA
>CAZOXR010000042.1:0-8100 GCA_964583885.1 uncultured Methanosarcinales archaeon
ATTAACTCACTAACATTCGTTAATAATGTCAATAATGGCACAGACGCACTTTTTCGCATAAGTTAAATAGAAACAAAAAATAAAAATAAAAAAGAGAATTTATCTTCTTCTCTTCTTTTTCTTCTTCTTTTTGCCGCCTCTTGCCATTTTAGCGCAAGAGATGTCTCCTCTTTTGTCAATGAAGTATAGGTATCCTTTCTTCTTTTTGACACCGACTTTAGCTACTTTCTGTATCTTTGCTTTTCCTTTCTTCTTTCCACGTGCCATTTTTGCACATGAAACGTCGCCTTTTTTGTCGACGAAATAAAGAAATCCAGACTTTTTCTTAACTCCAACTTTAGCTACTTTTTCTGCCATTTAGATTCCCCCCTTTTAAGGTTTTATACTTTATTTGCCCTCCTTATTTATAAATGTTTTGTTTTTTTCTCCTCGAGAAATGTTGTTACTCTCCTCTGAAAACATCTTTTTTTGAATTCTTTGCCCAAACAAAACCCAATACAAAGCTCCTAAACCGATCAAAGAAAGAATAAGTAAAAGCATATCATCCATGCTAACCACCAAAATAAGCGTGCAAGGTTTTCTCCGGCTTCTTAGCAGGCTCTTCTTTTTTCTGTCCAAACAATTTCTCAGATAAAGCTTCAAAAAAGGATTTCCTTGTTCTACGAGTCAATAGGTCTTCTTCCAGTGCTCTAACTAGTCTTTGAGGCCTTTTCAGAGTTGAGTGTTTAATCAGGCTAATCAACTGTTCCTCGCTGTAAGACCTCTTTAAAGTCTTTTTAATCTCATCCTGTTCAAGCAGAGAATGAACAAAACTCGGCCTTGTGTTCTGGTTAAGTATCTCACTCATCAGCTTAGCTGCTTTTTTAGGTTCAATAAGCAGGTTATGTTTTAACAATTGCAAAGCCCTGATTAATGGATCCTTATAATATTGTGTATCCAGATCAACCATAACATCATAAAGCACTTCACCTATATCAATCACCTTAATATTATTTCTTTCAAGCTGCTCTTTTATTGGCTGAGGGCTTGGATTAAGCACAGCAATCTTATCATAAGGCACATTCCTGCCAAGAAAAGCTTTAATGTTTCTCTTAACTTCTTTTACAATAAGCGGGTCTTCAAAATGTTTTTTGACATATAGTCTCGCAGTCTTATTATCCCCGATTATGTTCTGAGCAATAGAACAAGTCACATCAACATGGAAAACCTTATCCATAACACCATCCTTAAACTTGATCGCAATTATACCAATATCCCTGTTCCTGACTTTAACATTATTAATAGTAAAATAACCTTTCTTGTTCAACCAAAGATTAACTATTTCTTTTTCAGCGTTCATAATAACCGTCCCCCTCGACCATAGAATAGAAGAAGTTTATATAAATGTTTTTGTTTTAAGAATGGTTTTAATATATAGATTAAAACAAAAACTCAAGGAACGAGTGAAACGAAGTGACGGAGTTTTGATGGAATTTATTAATGTAATCCGTGATAATCACGGAACCAACAAACCAAGATATTTAAACCATATTGCTCAAGCCAAGTATAAGATGTTAACAAATAAGGAGATTTTGATACTAAAGCAGCTAAGAAAAGATTGCAGAATCAATCTAAAAGAGCTGCGTGAAGTGATTGGTTTATCTACTGCAACCATACTACATAAGATTGGCAAGCTTGAAAGAACAGTGATTAAAAGGCATACAATACTCTTAGATAACAAACAGATTGGTTATCCAATACGAAACAATTTTATTCTAAGAGCAAAAGATCAAAACAACACAAAACAATTCTTGATGGATCATTTCAATGTAAATTCAATCTCAATGACAGAGGATAACGAGTTCTATGTTGACTGTTTCTTTAAAGACCTGAAAGAGATGTACAGCTTTGTAAACCAACTCGAAGAAAAAGACATAGAGATTAAACATACAGTGCATGTCATCGAGGGAGTCAAAGAAGAAGGATTAAGATTTCCGTAATTATCACGAAAAACAAATTGGCATTCTTATTTTCTCGTGAAGTTTTCGGTTTTTCTCAGATAACTTATATTAACCTTATTCTTGTCCAGATGAATATGATAGCTAATATAGATATATTCCAACAAGTTTACAAAAAGGACCACAAACCACTTGAAGAAGAAGTATTTACTACATTAAAGAGTAAAGCATTACAAGAAGGTATAGCCAGATATGGGGTAGGCGCAGTAGTATTCCATAGGCATAGATACCTATTACTTGAAAAAAAGAACCCTGATGCTCCAGGAGGAATATACGAAATACCACATGGAGAAGTCCATGACGGAGAAAGCCTTGACAAAGCAATCAGAAGAGAAGTAAGAGGTTTAACAGGCCTGTCTGTAAAGAATATTAAAGAATACCTTGGATGCTTTGATACAGAATCAGAAGAAGGAGAAATGGCAAGACAATTTAATTTCTTAGTGTCAGTTAATTTCCCGTTAAGAGTAACATTACAAAAACACAGATGCCACTCTTGGGCAGAAAAAGATGATTTAGGTGACTACCACATGAAACCACACATAAGGCAGCTGTTGCAAACTTATTTTTGAGTACATAATAATCACGAATCTACCCTCAAGTTTCGTGACTAACACCAAATTTTCTAAGAAATGTATATTTAAACAAAATTCACCTTTTTTCTTATGTATAAGACACTAAAAACTATGGCTGTATCAGTATTATTATTAGCAAGATTGTTTTTCCCATATACTGCCAAAGCCGAAGACATAGAGCCTGAACAAAGATATTACATAAGCGGTCAGAGAGTAGGAATAAGTGCAGAGAACAGAAACTCAAATCTAGAGCTCGTTGTTAATGACAATGATATAGAGCGAGTTGACTATGAAACAAAAGATGGCTTGAGTTTAATTATCTCAAGAAGCTCAAGAAACGAGATTAACCACAATAGCGTTATTGTGAAGAAAACATGTAATTCTATTGAAAGACCGATAAGAAAAAAACTTTGGTTTAATCATTATGATAAGAAGATTGTTAATTTCTTACTATATCTGCCAAACGTGATTTATTTTCAGTCCAAAGAAGACCAAACTAAAGAAATGCTTAAAAAGAAATCACTTAGTGTTGGCATTGGTTTTAAAGAGAACTATAGTTATAGAAAAGAACTTGGAAATGATTTAACTTTTTCAAATATACTAACTCTTAAAACACTATTTCTTTCAGAAATATATAATTCTAAAGGCACAACAGATAAAGAATGCTTTTTTGGTGTAGGCTTAACACAAGATTTAGGCTTATCTGGGGGGTTTTTAGATACAACAGTAGGTTTTCAAAGCATGCTAGAAAAAAGAGCAGGTAAGTACTCATTTTTACTTACTCACACGTTTGAAACGCAGCTACATGAAATTGTAGATGAAGATTTACCAATTAGAAACATATTATCATTAGAAATAATCAAATATAGACCAAATTCACAGGTTTTAATGCATTATTCTAAGAATATAGGACCAACAAACTGGTTTATAGATACTGAGAATCTAGATAAGATCCTCCTAGAAGTTAAGAATAAAAATGGTTTCGGCTTTGGTGTAAAAAGAGATTTAAGTCCTGACATGTATGGAAGGAAAAGTACTACTTTTTACGCATATTGGGGGCATAGCAATTTATCTGAAAGAGTATTAAACCAAACAAAAACTAGAAACACTCAAATAATCGCACCAAAAAAAGTTGATTATGATTTCGATGATTTATTGCAACAGCAAGACTTTAGGCAGGAGTATGAAAAATATAAAACATTGCATAACACAAATCCTGATAAAGAACCACATGACTATTTTTTCAATTTAACAGAAGAACAATTTAAAAAGATATTTGATACACCAATAGAGATTGCATATGCAATGCAAGGAATTGAACTTCAACCAACATATTCAATAAGAAGTATACCTTTTTCTAATTTATTTAAATCAAGAAAAGGCAATTGCATGGACAAAAGTAATTTTGTAAGCGAACTTAGTAATCACAATGGAATAAAAAATAAAAGAGTACTGATAAGAGCCCCATTAACTAACCACGAAATAAATTACATAGAATTTCAAGGTAATAAATATTTAATCGACGGCTCAAACCTTTACCAAGTACCTGATTTATTCACTGGAATAACAATATACAGCCCGCAATGGTGCGTAATCAGCATCAAAGACAGCAACAACGACAAAATACAAAGATACATAGTCAACGGCTCAATGCAGAGCTTAAAGAATGATTTAATGGATTAAGCTTTGTTCTCTGCCAAGTAAAGGTGGACGTTAGTTTTTTGTCCATCAACTTCTCCAATATAGTTCTTCTTAATATCAAAGTGTTTGCCTAAGATCTTGTATACCTGCTTATCAGTTGGTTTTATTGACATTGCTCCTGGTACCAGATCCTCTCTAGAGTATCGTACCCTACTAACTTCAACAGGATCTAAGAATTCAAAGAAAGTAACGACTTTAGCTAAAGGCCCATAATCTTTGTATCGCTCTTTTTCAAGTTTCACCCTATACTTTAAAGAATAATCATCTGGATTGTCTGAGAAGCCAACGTTGGTTAGGGCGTAATAAGATAACTCACTCATCTTTTTAGTATCATAACTTTCTAATGTTAATCCATCATTTCCATCTTCATAAGTATAAATCCCAAAAAGAACATGTTTTCCAGTTATTTCATGCATTATTTCCGTTATATCATCCAGGTCAAAATTACACCAGGTTGTGCCTAAGAATTGATAAAGTATATTCTCATCTGCAGAGCTTTTAAAGTTATCATAAACTTCATTGCCTTTCTTAAGATCCTCAAAAGTTGATTGAACTTTTTTTATTTTTACTCTTGTTTTATTTTCACCAAGTTCTCTTTGTAGGTTCTTCTCTGCTGTGTCTAACATTTCGCCGCTAGCATCTACCAGACAAACTTCAACATTCGCATACTGCTCTAACGCTTGATCAATCATTACTACATCTTTTAACCCATCACCGCAACCAAAATCAACAATATAGAATTTATCTCCACCACCTGCTTCAGACTTAATCTTAGTAACTATTTCCCCTGATTTGTTTTTCAGAAGATCAGTCTCAACACCATAATTTGGATAACCTTTTATTGCTTCTCTCTGCGCTTCAGCCTTTGGACCAGCAACCCAGAATTCTGGCTCATCCACTGGCAGAGACCTCCTAGAACCCTTAACCATATACCTCCAAGCAGCATTCATTACGTTCGCATAGATCTCTTCAGATTTAGTATGGTCAAGCAAGAAGGAAAGGGTGCCTTCGATTTTGATTCCTTGAGAGGTTTTTGATTTGTTAACAAGATTAAGGATTAAGTCTTTGTAGTTATATAAGAAAGAGTTATGCAACATACCAACATCCCACCTTTTTCCAGTTGTATAATCTGTAGTATAAAATGATACCATTGTTTGTAAAGATCTTACACCAACCTCTGGATCTAGATCAAGAAGACTTTTAGCTGTCTCAACCATATAATTAAAAAGACCATCAGCAAAAAGAGTGTTATCTCTATAAAGATCACAAAATTGTCTAATTGTATTTTCCAATAAATCCCATTTTAAGTTAATGTTTTTCTTCAACTTCTTAATTTTTCCACCAAAACCAAATTTTAGGAGAAGCTCATAGTATTCATGCTCAGTTGATTCATTAATATTGTCTACTATTGGGGTTGGCACAAATTTAAGACAATCCAAGAATCCCCTTTCTTCTTGTTCTCTAAGCCCAGAAGCATATGAATAAACAAACTCAAAGAAATGTGAAAAAACATCACAAGAAGAATCTTTTTCAAAGTCCTCAGATCTAGTGAAAATGTCATTCAAAAGGTCCCCACAAAACAAACCTAAACCAGGATACAAGTCATGAAGTTTAGTGTGTATATCTTTAAGCCTGCTCTTAGGAGTATCTCCTAGAGAATCTCGAGATATAACATAAATACCGTCTCTTTTACGTTCTATGGGACCATCACTAATTTCATACCTATATAAAAAATGATTTGAACTTCTATTATACCAATAAATTGCAAAAATAGGAGTAAGGTCGAGAGGGATAGAGGATCTTTTAACAGCCCTTCCAAGATCAGAAAAGAAAGCTTTATGGAATCTTGAGTAAAAGTCAACATCAGATAAGTATCTACTGGTTAAAACTTTCCTTTTTAAATAATCATCCTCATCATCAGGTCCAACCTCTCTCAACACTCTTTCACGAAGGCTCTTTAGGAATTTAGCAACACTTCCCCTAGAATAATGAAACTTAAATGACTTTTTACCAAGTACAACAAGATCAAGTAAAGAGTAATACTTAAATGGAAGATCTTCAATATGGTTAAGAGTCTCAACCACTGACATAAGCATGCCGCTTTCCCAATACTTAAAAGTGTATGCCTTTCTATCAATTACAAGATGTGATAAGATGGACATTGAATTATTTGAGATATTTGTCAATTCAGTCAAAGGATAAAGAAAATACAAGTTTGTTGGCTTAAGGTTAGCATCAAAGTTTTCAGAGAGGTCATCTTTACCTTGACTAACAGGATTTAGATTGGGCACCTCATCAAAAAACCTTCTAACAAACTCAACAAGTCGCTGATTGGCATCCAGTTTTGAAACAAGGTTTATAAACCGTAGATAAGGGACGTTTTCGAAATCATGAGGTCTTTCTAGACTTCTTCTAAACTTTGGATAAAGCATTCTGGCAATATCAAGATAGCCTTTTTTTTCAGGTTTTGATAGTTCAGTTCCAATCAACCTTATAGTGTTTCCCAACCTAAGAGTATAATCTTTATAAGAATTCTTTATCAACTTACGAATAAGACCTGTTGAATCCTTATTACTTAAATCAAACTCTTTTAGACCAGATAAAATGCTTCCAACATTCTCGTAATTTGCTCTTGTTCTTGTAGTAAGTTTAGCTAAATCAACCATAGTATCATCAGAAAAATCAATATTCCCTAACACATGATGCATGCAATAAACAAAGTAATAGATGCCTCTTTGAGACCCTACATAACTAATCTCTGAACCATCAACCAAGGGGGTCAGAACATCATAAACACTAGGGTTAGAAAGATCAAGACGCTTAACTTGCTCTAACGCCACAGTGTATGGTTGATTAACACTATGATCACAAGACTCACTGTTTTCTTGGTCTCCAAGTTTCCCTTGTAATAGTGAGACAGCTGATCGAAAACCAATTCCTAAAGGTAAACTTAATATCATATCAACAAAACCAAAAGACCTCTCATCATTTACAATTTCTCTAACAAGACTAATTGATTTATTATCTTTAAGTTTACCTGTTAGCTCCTCAACCCTATCACTCAAACTATCTCCACTCATTCACTCACCCTGTTCTCCGCCAAATAAAGGTGGACGTTTGAAGCTTTATGGTTTTGGATTATGTCGAAGTATTTGCCCAGGATCTTATAAACTTGTTTGTCAGTTGGTTTGATTGAGAACGCACCTTCTATGACTTTGTTCTTTTCATGCAATTCAGAGCCAACTGAAACTGGTTCAAGTAATCTAAAAGAAGTAATGACCTTTGCTAGAATACCGTAATCTACCTTTCCCTTTTTGTAACCCTCCATAAGCATCTTAACATTATATTGAAACTTCGCTGGATCATATTCAGGGAATCCCATGTTCCTTAACATTTGATAAGAGAGCCCATCTTCCCCCATATAATTATCAATTATCTCTTCATATAAGTCTGGATCGAAAGTATAGATCCCGAAAAGACCAAACCTACCCTTAAGATTATGCATTATTTCAGTAGTATCGCAAAGGTCATCATTACAGTAAGTTGTGCCTAGGAAAATATGCAGCAGATTATCATCAGAGGATCCTACAAAGGCCTGATAGTCTTCATTCCCAGCCAAGCTTTTTATGTCGGAGCATACAGTTGTGACCTTAACCTTTCCACTACCTGAAAACTTCTCCTCAATGTTCGCAGATGCTGCATCCAAGATATTTTGGCTTATATCAACAACACAGATCTCAACATTATCATAAAGGTCTAAAGCATTCTGTGCCAGTTTCGTAACTTTCTTGCCATCACCGCAACCAAGATCAACTATGTACAACGTATCG
>CAZOXR010000043.1:0-8052 GCA_964583885.1 uncultured Methanosarcinales archaeon
AATTTAAAAATAAATTTAAAGAGGTGTTAGGAGGAAAAAACAATGAAAGAAAAAATAGGATTAGTTATATCAGACTACAATGCAGACATAACGCACCTTATGGGAAAGATAGCTCAGGAGCATGCAGAGTTTTTAGGAGCTCAGATTGTAAAGATGCTTAGGGTGCCTGGAGCATTTGACATGCCATTGGCAGTGAGGAAGCTGGCTGACAGCAAGAATGTAGACGGTGTTGTTACTTTAGGGGCTGTCATTGAAGGCGACACAGATCATGACCAAATAGTTGCCCAGAATGTAGCAAGAAAAGTAGCAGACATATCTGTTCAGTCAGGAAAACCAATTAGTTTAGGTGTTTCTGGACCTAAGATGACAAGGCTGGATGGTATGAAAAGGATAGAAGGCTATGCAAAAAGGTCAACAGAGTCTGTTGTCAAGATGATTAGAAGGCTTAGATAGAAATATTTATATATCATTATTTTATAAATGGTATTATGGTTAAACATAAGAAAAAAGAACTAGGCAGCCTTTCAGACAGCCTTTATAGGAAGTATATGGTCCATATGCATGATAAGGGCACAAGAGAGAGATGGAAGATCTTTGCAGATGGTGTTGCTTTGTCATTGCCTATGTTGGCAGCATTTTCCTGGTATATTCACTTGATTTTTGCAACTACAGCTGCTACTGACAGCGGTGTTAGCTTATCTCCAGGAAGAACAGAGCCAGTAATTATCTTTATTCTTGTATTTGTAGTTGCTTATGGAATTTTCCTGATGGTTGAGTATAATCTGTTGAGTAAAAGGCTTGCTAAAATAGAAGGAAAGAAATAGAAATCTTTTTAAACTAGTTCTCTAAGAATAGATACTATGCTTAAAAGAGGCGTTTTAACACTAATTCTATTGCTAAGCTTGCTTATGCTGTCTTCTTCTGCTTTAACTGCTGATTATACTGACTATCATATCTATGAAGGATATCCTGATTTAAACTGGGATATTACATTTCTCCGTGTAGGATATGATGATGAGCAAAAAGAATTTATAACATTGATTAAGTTTGAGCAGGAATATACAACTCAAATAAGAGCAACATTAGTATTAAATCTTCGTAATTCTTTAAATGGAAATGATTTAGATGTAGATGTACTGCCAATAACCAACTGGCCATCTACTCCTATAAGCCATAACAACCAGCCATCATATGGCTCTCTAGCGCGTTCTTTGATAATAACTCCAACACAAACAAGCTATACTATATTACTACGTGATTTGCCTGCAAATACAAAAGGGATTGCTTTGAGAGCAGGCAGTGTTGGGAATAATGAGAAGATAATAACAGTAGAAAGTTTGGATATAGGAAGCTCTTCAGTTACACGTGCAGTTGTTGCAACTACAACTACAACATCACCACCTACCACTACTTCAACAACTCCTGCACCAGTACAAGCAGGAGAACAGGCACCAGGTGATTGCGAAGCGCAAGGCGGAACATGTAACTTGGTTCCTTTGCTTCCATGTTCGGATGGTGAACAGGAAGATGAAGCTAATGAATGCAGTTTTTCGAGAAAGTGTTGTAGGTCTGGATCTTTACTTAGAGCTGCAAGAGGAACCAGTGTTCATCAACGGGAAGCATGGGAAGACTATCCAGGGGGACTATCTCCTATAAGCTTATCTTGTATGGATAATAAACAGATTGTTGCTTATGAATCTAAATTTGGAATAAATCCAGAATGTGAGGATGGTCCAATACCCTGCGGAGAATGTGATATCGGAGCAACAGAGTGTACGGTTCGATATCGATATTGGGAGTGTGGAGACCCTTGCCCAAATGTAGCAAAGCAAATTCTTTTAAGAATTACTTGTGCACGTCCTGGATTAACTGCAGCCTGTAATTCTTGCCTTAATGAGGGAAAAATCTGGTGTGTTGGAAGGGAAGATAATGTCTGTCTAGACCCAGCCTATTCTTCGCAGTGTGATGAGTATGATGGGGAGTTAATCTATGATATTGAGCAATGTGAATCTGACTTTGATGAGATTTTTATGGACCAAGGAGCATCTGTCTGTCAGGATGGAACCGAATCCCGTACATGTTCTTCTACTCAACCCCTTTATTGTAATTTTGGAAACCTAGTTAATCACTGCAGAGCTTGTGGTTGTCCTGTAGATTATTATTGTGCTGATGATGGTTCATGTGAAAGAATCCCTTTAGTTACAGAGATAACAACTTGTGAACAGCTTCAGGCAATTGACGACTATTCTTCATCAGATGAATACTATTTAATGAATGATATTGACTGTATTAATATTTATAATTTTGATCCTCTTTTCTCTGAACAGAATCCTTTTACTGGAACTTTTGATGGTAAGGGTTATGAAATCAAGAATTTAAATATCAATCATCCTGACGCTATTGGTTTATTTAGCCATATTGGGAGTGTAGAAACTGACAGAGATGATGTTGGTATATTTAGCTATGTTGGGGATGGAGAAATTAAGAATCTTAAACTGACAAATGCCCATGTGAGGGGCAGAAATAATGTTGGAATTCTTGTTGGAAGAGCTGATGGTGGTTATGAAATTAACAATCTGGTTGAAAATGTATATATAGATGAAGCATCAGTTGTTACTGGCTTAACAAATGTTGGAGGTCTTGTTGGCAGAGCTTTCCATTCTTCAATTAGCTCCTCGACTTCAAAAGCTTCTGTTTCTGGAGTTGAAGGTTCAGAATGTGTGGGTGGTCTTGTTGGAAATATTCAAGGCACTACCCTGCCTCGTTCATCTATTAATAAGTCAAACTACATGGGAACTGCTCCCTCAGGAGTTACTGGAACTTTTAAGGTTGGTGGTCTTGTAGGATGTGTTCGTCATTCTGATATCGAAGAATCTTTTGCTATTGCAGAAGTAACCTGTTTGCCATTATCCACTAATGCCCAATATATTGGAGGTCTTGTAGGCTATAGTCACTATGGAAGAATCTCTTATTCATGGAGTTCAGGAGGCGTATCCTGCAAAGTAGGAGATGAGTACCTTGGAAGTCAGATTGGCGGACTTGTTGGTTATATTTCTCATAGTAGTGTCCAACAGTCATATTCATCAGCAACTGTTCAAGGTATGTTATCAGTGGGTGGTTTAATTGGAAGCAGTTTCTCACCGAGACCTTCTATAAAAGCTGTGTATGCTGATGGAGATGTTGAGGGAGATGTCTTTGTCGGAGGCTTGATTGGGCGCTTGTATAATGGTGGATTTGTTTTTAACTCTTACGCTAGTGGAGATGTTACTGGAAACAATATAGTTGGCGGCCTTATTGGGGCATTGGAAGATATGGCTGGCATCCAAAAAACATTTGCCACAGGAAATGTTTCAGGAAATGAATATGTTGGGGGATTGATTGGAGATATCCCCTACTCAAGTAGAGATAGTGTTGGGGTTCATAGTTCTTATTGGGATATTGAAACTACAGGCCAAGAAACAAGTGCACGAAACATGGGTACAGGAATTATTAAGGAAAGACCTGATCATTTCTTTAATCCAACTCTTGGTATTGAAAACAATAATCTCTTTAATGTATGGGATTTTGGAAGAGTGTGGCGGAAGGTACCAGATAGCGAACCTGTCCTTTCATATACTCGCAAGGATTGGGTGTATGATCCATCTAAGGGCACATTTCTGGTTTCTGATAATGTGTATTATCGGTCCTATAATGATGATAATGGCATTAGACTAACTCTTGATTGTCCACCAAGCCTATCAATTGTCAGCTATAAATCTTATTTTGGCAATTGTTATGATAGAAGCACTGCTGTTCCATGCGGGTCATGTACTGTTGGTGCTTCACGTTGTTCCATTTTCTTTAGTGATGGTGTATGTGGAGATCCTTGTCCTACTGTTATATCTGATAGAGCGTATTTAGAGTTAGAATGTGCTCATGTTAGTGATCAGGTAGAAGGAGACACCCCTCCTCTTAATGGGCAAGGAGTTTCTAATAAACCTACAACAAGAGCAGATAGTGAACCAATTGACAGGGGTCTTTGCACTTGTGACAGCCAAGGAAACATACTCACTGATGAATGTAATCTTCCAAATAATTATGTGCCTTTTTGTTATGAGGGTGAAGATCCTCCAATCTGTGTCTGTGAAGAAGTGGTTTATACACCGACTGCAACAGTTCCTTCTGCAGTCACAAAACAAGAGTCAGAAAGCTGCAAATCCTGCATTCGAGCAGGAAAACAATGGTGCGGTGGAAATGGGGTTGATGAATGCGTTATCTTAGAAGATGGACAGGAATGTCTTCGTCTTGGTGGTGCAAATTTTATAACTAATCTTCCTTCGTGTCCTGTTATACTTAAAAAAGATGGAGAAGGCTGTGGTGATAATTCTGAATGCGATTCTGGTTATTGTTATGATGCTTTATGTATGCAGGATATAGGTGTACAATCACCCAGAGCAAAAGAAACATTGACGCGTGAGCAAATAGAAGCTAGAACAGCCAATATTGTTAAGCATGGGACTCTAATTGATGATTCAAGCCAAGGTCCTTTGAGTCTTTGGGAGTCTTCTCGTGAAGGCAGTCAAGATTCTGAGTTTCATCGGGAAACTTACTCTCATAGGGATGGGAGAGAAGTTACATTATGGTTTCAAGATGGACTCATGAACCGAGAAACGTGGACTAATCCATCTACTGGCACTGTCACTAATCTTTTTTGGTTTAGTAGACTAAATTGGTGGACACCAAAGTATTATTATAGGGAGGTATCAGATTATTATAATCCTATCCATAGCGCTTCTCAGCCTTGGAAAACACGCGTTTATGATTCACGTGATAAGCGTCTTATGTCCAATCCAGTTACAAGGATTCACGGCGTTGGATTTGGGGGTGAAACTGGTTATGATCTACAGGCTAGTGAATATCAGGATGATGATCTTGATTCTGAGATAAACAACCATCTTACGGATATATCTGGTAAGGATCTGTCTAGTATTTGGTACCCTGATTTTGAACAAGTTGTACTAGACAGAGATGCTGAAACTGGGCAGCCGACCAGAACAGCAATATATCAAGAGGGACGCTCTAGTGCGCCGCTTTATTATCTTACCAGGATTAAGGGAGATGCAGGTAACAATGATAGGATAGAAATATCAGATGCTAATAATGACCTTTTATATTCTGCCAATCTTGATAGTAATGATGGAAGTTTTACAGGAATTAAGTCTGCAAGTTATTTTGATGCTAAAACTGGTGAAGTAAGGGGGACTAAAACTTATCAAAAAAGAGGGGATATATATGAGGTGGCGGGTCAGAGATGGTTGAATGTTCCTGGCGGATCTGCAAGCACAGATCCATGTGCAGACAAATGTCTTAGAATGCAGGATGGGCAATATGTACCGCCTAGGTATAAGTGCATTAAAAAAGAGGTCTGCCGTGGAGATGGAGTTGGAAAATGTGTATGTGAGATGGAAGGCGATATCTGCAAAGCTACATTTGTAGATCAGGCAGGAGAAGGTGGTGGGTGTAGTGTTTAATATTTCTTTATCAATAATCTTTTTATCAATAGTTAAATTACATGTGAAGAATTAATTCAAGAGTGTGCGTAGTTGAATTATTTTTAGGATTTTAAAAAACCTATCGCCCCATTCTTTCTTGAAGAGCCTGAATCTTTTTAAGATAAGTATTACTGTTGTCAGGGAAAAGTTCCATTGCTGTCTTGTACGCATCTATTGCTTTCTGTTATCTTCCTTTCTGTCTAAGGAGATCTGCGCGCAAACCCAGTAAAAAAGGGTAGAATGTAGTTTGAGGATCTGATATTTCAACACCCTCATTAGCAGCTTCTAATGCTTCATCAATCTTTCCTACCCTCTTTAGAGAACCAACTAGTCCATAATAACTAGCTGTTAGGTGGTTTTCTGGGCTTTGTTGAAAATCCTGAAGTAGAGATATTGATTCTGTATCTTCAGATAAGATAAGATCAACCATTGTCCTGTAACACCGGGCAGATTCTTCATACCGGTTCATCTGATTATATGTCTGAGCAAGATGCCTCCAGGAGATTGTGTTTTTTGGATTGAGGTCAACTGCTCTTCTATGGACAGTTTCTGCCATTGTATAATCATGTTTATTCCAATAAGCTTCACCAAGATGCCATAAGCTCCATTCATCTGTGGAGTCTATGGCTAGTGCATTATTATATGATTCAATTGCTTTGTCAATGTCATGATTTGCAAGATTCTTGTCTCCAAGAGAGCGATAAGAGCTTACTATAAATCTGTTAATATTTGCACCTTCACTTGGCTCATATCCAAGCGCAGCTAATTCTTCCAATAATATTCTGTCAGATTCATCTACTCGTTCAATTCCAACTTCTGGTGCAGTAGCTGGCGTTACTGGTGCGCAGCTTGTAAGTTTTAACACAGCTGCAAGCGACACCAATATGACCCCATTATTCAGTGACATATCTTAAGGGTTAGGGTGCCTATTTATAAATCTTATGTTAAATAGACTCAAGAATAGAGAAAAAATAATTAAAAAAATTCCATCAAAGGCTTCTCTAGTTTTTCTTTTGGTTTTGTTGCCTGATAAAGTTTCTTCATCTTTTGCTGCTCTAATAAAGAATTCATGAAAGGCTTTCTTGTTTTTCTGTTTAATAACTCGCTTTCTAAGATTTGAGCTAGTTTCTCTGGGTTCTTTAGGGTTGTATGCCTTAAGATGGAGATAACCTGGCTTTCGTCTGCTTTTGTGAATTCCTTTCTCATCAGTTCCTGGCTTAATAGCTCATTAAGGAATGTTCCTCTTGTGTTAACGTTTAGGATTTTTCCTTTTTCACTCAGTAAATCAGCTAATTTCTTTGGGTTTGTTAGTAATAGGTGTTTTACTAACTGCAATGTCCTGATAACGTCATTCTTGTAGTATTGTGTGTCTAGTTCCTGGATGACCTCTAAAGCTATCTCTTCAAACTCAACTACTGCTATGTCTTTTGCTTTGAAAGAGTCAATGATTTCTTGCTTTCTTGATTTGGGTAATGCTCCCAAGACAAGAATTCTTTTTGTTTTCTTGCTTTGGAACTGCTTTACATAGCTGTCAACTGCTTTTGAGACTGAAGGATTGAGAAATTTTATTGTAGATATCTTGTCAGCTGTCTTCTTCAAATCAGCTGTTTCTGCTATGCTGCTGCTTATAGAGCAGCTTACTTCTATATGCAGTAATTCTTTTAGTTTTTCCTTGTTGAATTTTAAAGCCAGAATTCCTAAATCTTTATTCCTTGCTACTTTTATATTACTTATAGTAAAGAAACCTTTTTTATTAAGCCAATAATTGACAATCTCTTTTTCAGCTGTCAATCTAAACACCCCCTGTATTGTAAAAAGAAGGTTAATTTTGTTTATAAGGTTTTTGGTTTGGTGGTTTTCTCTGAAGAATAAAAAACTTTAAATACCCCGTATTATAACCTTCCATAATGAGGTGGTTATATTGAAAAAGATAATATTTGTTATATGTATATTGTTTCTATTGAGTTTTTCTGTTATGGCAAAGCCAGATGAAGATAAAAAAGCTGACAGGCAAAATGTCAGAGCAGCAACTATTGCAGCTGCAGCAGACGATACAGAAGCACAACCCACATTAATAAGTGCAGAGACAGGAGATGATGAAGAAGGGGATGATGATTCAGATTCTGATGATACTAAGCGTGCCAGGACAACACAGCAGGTTAGAATGGTTGCAAGGGTGCTTAACCAGGCACAGGTCGAGGGCCTGAATGAAGAGGAGGCAGAGAAACTAGAAAGTCTAGGCAGAGGAAGGATAAAGCAGCTTGCAGGCCTTACTACAGAGCAGATTAGTGCCAGGCTTGAGAATGTTAATGTTAAGAAAGTAAGCGCTAATATTGCATTCAGGGCAAGACAGGTATCACAACAGCAAATGCAGAATGCAAGGCAGAAGTTCAAGGAATTCAAGAGACTATTGCAGGAAGCTAAGAAAAGCTTTATGGAGCACAGGAAGCTTTTATTAGAGGCAAGAGAGGCAGGAGATGATGAAGCAGTTCTTGGGTATCTGAAAGAATATCTAGCAGCA
>CAZOXR010000044.1:0-8041 GCA_964583885.1 uncultured Methanosarcinales archaeon
AACTCCTGATCGTTCTGATGGTGAATCTTCTTTGATGTCTATAAATTTGGCTTTTTGTGCATCGCGCAGAACAACAATCTCATCAGGTAATAGTGGTTTAGAGTAGACCACCAATTCATCTATATCTCCATTAAACTGATTGTATGGGCTGATAAAAGCATTGTCGGTCCTTGTCCAATTTTCCTGTGAAACATCTACATTCCAATCGCACCAGAAGGGACAGTTTACAGGTGCACCGTCAAAATAAATCTTCAATCCCAGAGAATTCTTATCCCAAACAAAAGCATAATGGTGCCATTCTAAATCATTGATATCCTCCAAAATCCCTGATACTCTTGTTTTTGTGTAATGGTTGCCACCACTGGCATTAATGGTAGTAACCATCAGTCCCCCATAAGTACCATCTCTAAAAGCAATGTGAGTAAGCCCTTGTTGAAATAATACCTCTCCACTAGAAATTACAGTATTTCTCTTAGCCCAAAAAGCAACAGTTCTGTGCTGCCCTGGTTCCATATCAAAAGCAGAGCTATAAGGTATAGTTACCTTATCGTCTCCATCAAAACTGCATGCTTTACCACTCTTACCATCAACATTACAATCAAGTATTCCATTTATAGTGCCTACGTTACCGTAATCGCTCTCATCTTGAATTGTTGGCGGAGTCACATCATCAAAACTCATCAATAATCTAGTGTTGCCGTAATGTTTTCCATCATTACCATAACCGCTTTCATCTTTGGCGTCTTGATTATCAAAGCTCATCAGAAGTTTTGTGTTTTTGTTGAAAGTTCCATCATTTGGCGGGTCGGTTCCGCTGCTGTCATAGATTATAGCATCAGGTCCACCATCTTTGTAATCACCATCAAAACTATAATGTGCAACCAAAGCAGCAGAAACAAGATTAGCTGAAATAATTAAAATTATTAAAAATAAGAATATTTTTTTCATTTTTTCCTAATGTTATGCAATGATAATAATGTTAAAGTGGAGATTATTATTAATATTGTTATTAAGTTTGGGATAAAGCCAGGTGCATCTCTGCCTCCTCCAGATGTCGGAGGAATATAGTAAGCATCGCCATAATTATATTCATTATATACTTGCCCAGGTGTTAAAGCTTCATCAAAGATTTTTACTTCGTCCAGTCTGCCTTTTGGAAAATAACCTCCACTTGAGAATATATCTGACATTATTTTTAAATTTGATAAAGAAGGATAACTCCCTGTATAAGGGCTATCCCAATTACCTGAATTTCCATCTATGTATAAAGTTGCTGTTGAAGAGTCAAATACAACTGCATAATGATGCCATTCATTAAGATAAGGGCCATATGCTACTCCGCTCCCAAAATCCTTGTGGCCCCCCCCAAGATAGTAAAACTTAAAGTTTCCTAGAGATAATTCAAACATTATCAATCTTTCAGTGTTATCTATGACATATTTATAGTCTGTATCTGGATTGTCAAATTTTGCCCAAAAGGTAGCTGTATATTGCTCATCGCTGCTACTGATTCCTGCTATGTCTACATAATCATTCTTTCCATCAAACTCTAAAGCATATCCTTCTTCTGATGGTGTGTCTGTTGTCCAGTCTGTGAATTTGGCTTTTTTTAATTCAAAGAGGTCAAAAATTTCGTCTTCACTTAATGCTTTTGAGTAGACTGCTACTTCATCTATACGGCCATTGAAAGATCTATTAAAGGGAGCCTTAGTTTTTTGGGCGCCTATTTTTATTCTATTTGCATAATTTTGATAAACGGGATTTGCTATTTCATATGAATTAGCATGAACAAACTCTCCATCCTTATAGATTGAAAGTGTTACTTGCCCATTTTCATAACTAGCTGTACAGGCAATATTAACCCAATCATTGTCAGGTAATTGAACCGGATTTGGATTATCAGTATCTGTAGATAAAGAAGCAGGTCCACTAAAAATCAGTTTACATTCTACATTATCCTGTTCTGTCCCTGTAGCAATCATTTGTATCTGCGGATTATCATCGCGCTCATTTAGTATTACTAGTATTCCTGCTTTAGGAGGATCATCATTGGAAATACCAACACCAGTTCTGGAAACCCATGCAGAGAGGGTTTCAGAAATAAATGTGTCTGGAGGGCGATTTGGTATAGTTAAAATTACATAATCATCAACACCATCAAACTCTAAAGCAGTAGTGCCGTCTTCTACTTCTAATGGTGTATCTTCTACGAAGTCAATGAATTTGGCTTTATAAGGTGCAGCACTAAGTGATTGAATTTCCTCTGGAGATAATGCTTTTGAGTAGACTGCTACTTCATCTATTAAGCCATTAAAAGCCTGGGTATCAATATATTTTCCAATATACACTGGTTGATTATTTGTTACATCTGTCACAGCACTAATATCAACAGGGGTTCCTTGTGATACCCCATTAATGTAAATAGAAAGAAGTTGGGTTGAACGGTCAACTACACCCATTACATGCTGCCATTCATCATTAACAAGAGTTCCTGCAATTAAGTTAGCATTAGCACTTCCATCCCCATTTGAAATATAAAACTGCAATGATGTTCCACTGACACGAAGGTTACCTAATGATATATTACCACCTGTTCTTTTTGCCCAGATAACCTGAAGTCCACCAAGACTTCTTGGAAATACCCATGCAGATATAGTATATGAACCACCACCAAAAGCAAAAGACGGTGAATTTGGAATTTGAATAATGCTATTACCCCCATCAAAATCTAAAGCATGACCATCTCCGGATTTTGTTTCTGTTGTTGTTGTTGCTCCGGTTATTGTTCCATCATTACCATAATCACTTTCATCTTGAACAGTAGGAGGGGATACATCATCAAAACTCATCAATAATCTTGTGTTTCCGTAATGTAAGCCATTATTATCATAACCACTCTCAGCTGTAACGTCTTGATTGTCAAAGCTCATCAGAAGTTTTGTGTTTTTTTCAAAATAACCATCGTTTTCATTCCCAGAGGTATCTTTGATTTTATTTACAAGAACCTCATCACCATCAAAACTATAATGTGCTACCAAACCAGCAGAAACAAGATTAGCTGAAATAATTAAAATTGTTAAAATTAAGATTATTTTTTTAAATTGCATTCTAAACCATAGTCTGATTAAAACTATTCAAACAATTATCCTTTACAGTTGAGTTAACTATATTATCACAGTAAACCTTTCCTTCTTCTGAGCCTATTTGGGTTAAAGCAATATTATAATTACAATTATCCTTTAAAATATTATCGAATTGACTGCATAGCTCTAAAGCCTTATCTTCATCTTGCTTGAATAAATCAGGAACTAAACTAAGAACGCAGTTATTTTTTGAAGAAGTATCGTTTATGTTATTGCAGATATCAATTGACAGATCTATATCTTTTCTTTTCATGTACATACTTAAAAAATTCAGGCATTTGGTGACTTTAGAATTATCAGAAATTCTTTTGCATATATTTATTGCTAAACTTAGATTTTGTTTTGTAGCATAAGGCGCAATCCTATACAGGCAGCTATCTTTTTTATTTGAATTTCCTGTTTCTGTACAGGAGTTTAGTGCTGCTGTAAAATTATCATTAACAGATTGTATAAATAATTGTGTCTCAGAAGGTTGTTTTGTTTGTATCCTTGGTTTTGCTTCTTCTCTATTAAAATAAAAAAGACCAGCTATTACAAGAATAGATATTACAAAAATAACAGCCACTATCTTTAGGTTTATTTTAGGCAGTTTAAACTCTTTTTTCATCTCAACTCTTGGCTGATAAGCCCTAATAACACTATGGCCATAAATGTAAACTCCACTATTATGATGAAATTTAACTGCTCCTTTTATCTTCAATAATTCCCTTGCCTTAAAATGATACCTAGAAAAAACAAATATTGCTCCTGTTTTATCCTTGATGTGAAGCCAGAAACCTCCTTTTGTTGGGCGGACATTGACTACTACACCAGCTATCTCAACTGCCTGATTTATTAGAGCCCTATTTAACTTTATCTGGGATATATCCATATAATGCTATTTGGTTCTGGTCTATAAAAAAATGTGTTAGTCTTATAAAGTTAAGACAATATTATTTATGCTATAGTGGGAATTTAATGATTATGAACTACAAGAAAATCCTAAAAGAGTTAGAAAGGTTTGACTTTATAGGCATACTCATTTCAGGAATCTTAATTTTCTCATACAGGTTATCAATTATGAATAATCTATTCCAAAAGATAACTTATCCAATTCAGGTAATCACCAGAGACATTATTTATTTCTTTCAGAATAAGACTGGAGTTGAGGTTATTATAGATAAAGTCAGCTTAATATACAACAATGGCCTGAATATAGAAATAGCTCCCGGATGTGTTGGTATTGAGCAGTTAATCTTTTTTTTCTTTATGCTATCTTTTTTTGTTGGTACTGACTTTAAAAGCAAAATAAAGGGATTTTTGATTTTTGCGCCAATAATAATCATCGCAAATTTTCTGAGATTATTTATGATATATCCTTTATCTATGATTTACAGCATAGAAACAACATGGAATGTACATTGGTTTATCTTCACATACGGCCAGGGATTTTTCCTTTTATTGCTGGCTGTTATATGGTATTTTTTTGTTAGAAAATAGATTATGCTTTTGTTTTCTCTACTCTTTCGTATCTTTTTTTGATAATATTCAGGGATTCTTTATATCTTAATAATTTATTCTTAGCTCCATGGTATTGTATTACTGATTCAGCATTTGCCTGGCCTAACTGCATTGCAAATATTATGTCGTTCTTTTTTATCATCCCCGATAAGAACGCAGAAGCAAATGCATCTCCTGCTCCTGTTGTTTCAAGCACTTTAATACTGCTTGTTTTAATTTTATAGATATAAGTTCCGTCAAAAGCATTAGATCCTCTTTTTCCATCTGTTATCACAACAAGTTTTGGGCCTAGCTTGCGAATATTCTTTAATAGGTCTTTTATTGTTTCTCCCCTTACAAGATATGATGCTTCTTCTCTGTTTAGGATTAAAATATCTGCTCTTTTTAGTATTATCTTTAGGTATGTTGGGCCTTTTTTTGCTAAGTAAGAGCTTGTATTAAATGCTATCTTGATCTTATTCTTTTGCGCGTATTTTGCTAATTTCTCTAAAGTTGTAAATGATTTATTAAGCATTGAAGAGAAATAAAACCATTTTGTTTTTAGTTTTTTTAATGGAATTTTTTTAAATTCCAGGAAATCATTTATTCCTTTGTATGCCAAGATTGTTCTGTCATGCTCTAATGAATCAAGGATTATTGAATAGCCTGTTGGCTTGTTTCCTTTAGCAGCTATAATATCAACATTTTCTTTTTTTAATTTGTTTATTATGAAGTTAGCATTATCATCATCTCCCAATATGCCTAACCACGCTGTTTTATGGCCTAACCTGGCTAAAGAAACTGACGTGTTTGTTCCGCCGCCGCCTGTTGTGAAGTCTAATTCATCTATTAATATCTTAGAGCCTGTTGGGTATGCTAATAGGTCTGTTTCTTTTTTATTGCTCATTATCTTGATTAGTTCTGAGAATTTTGTTTTAGCAAAAACATCAACAGTTGCTGAGCCAACACAGATTACATCGTACATATTGAATTTTTTTGTTTGGTTGTTTATAAAGTTTTTGAAAAAATAATATAAGTTAAGTGAAATAAATTTTGACGCGCTAAAAGAAAAACGTTTATATAGGATTTTGTTTTTAAGTATGTAGTATGGCTTTATCCAAAAAAGAAGAACAAATTTTAAAGTCAATTGTTGTGGCTTCTGAAAATAATCCCAACAAACCAGAATTTCCTGCAGACAATCCTAAGTTTCCTGCTACTCCAACATATAAAATTAAAGTCCCTGGATTCTCTAATGTTTTGCTTAAAGACGAAAGTCATAATCCAACAGGAACTCATAAAGATCGTATGGCTTGGGAAATTGTTGTGACTTATAGAGATTTTTTACTTGCAAAGAAAAGGGGGCAAATAAAAGGAACACTTCCAGCAATGTCAGTAATTTCAGCAGGTTCAGCAGCAGTTGCTATTCAAACTCAACTTAAAAAATATAATCTTCCAAATCTTAAAGTGTTAGTCGATGTTAATATTGATTCGAATGTTCTCAAAGCCATGAAAAAGGTTGGTTGTGAAATTTATGAAACTAATTTAAGTAAAAAACCATTTCATTGGAAAGAAATTCTAACTTTGACTCACAATCCGGTTGGTTTTGATATCACTTCAAGTGAAGCACTTGATCCTACTACAAGATTTTATGATTGGTTGAGTTATGAAATTATTAATTCTTCACCTGATTATTGTTTTATTCCTTTTGGAACTGGAAACTTATTTGAAAATGTTTTGAATATCAACAAAAAAGAAGTTTCAACTCAAAATCATGATCCCAGATTTAAAGGAAATCTGGAAGTGTTAAGAAGGTGTAATTTTTTAGGAGCCACAACAAATAATCCTAAATCTAAAGCAGATAAATTGTATTCTCCTCATTTACCCTTTGTCCATTTTGATGAACAATGGATAAGATTATATCGTCATGCAGGTTTTTGTGGTCCAGAATCCAAGGTTATCTTAATCAAAGAACCATATTTGGATAAAGCCGTGAAACTTGCTGAGTCGCAGGGTATAAATTGTGAACCTTCAGGAATTGCTGGATTAGCGCTTCTTCTTCAGATAAAAAACAAAATCCAAAAAAATAAAAAAATTCTGATAGTTAGTACAGGTAATACTAAATATCCTTAACGCGAAAATACTAAATTATATATATGGGTAAAGAATAGTTAGTTGTATGTTTTACCATAACATCAATCCAACATTATTAAGCATTGGGCCTTTTGAGATAAGGTATTATGGCATTATCTTTCTGATTGGTTTTGTAATAGCTTACTTTCTGATTGGATATTTAGCAAAAGAGAGGAAGATAGAGCTAAAAAAAGACGATGTTGCTGATTTGATGTTTTATATCTTAATAGGTGTTATTATTGGCTCAAGGCTTTTTTATATCTTGTTTTATAATCTGAAGTTTTATTTAATGAATCCATTGAAGATATTTGCTTTATGGCTGGGTGGCTTAAGTTTTCATGGCGGTTTAGTTGGAGCAGCAATTGCTATTTTTGTTTTTTGCAAGAAAAAAAATATTAATTTTTATGAGTTAGCAGATATTGTGGTTATTCCTCTTGCTTTGGGTTTAGGATTAGGAAGGATTGGAAATTTTTTGAATGGAGAGTTGGTTGGGCGCATAACCAATGTACCTTGGGCTGTTAAGTTTAAGGAGTATGATGGATTCAGGCATCCTTCACAGCTTTATGAATCATTAAAGAATTTCTTTATGTTTTTTGTTTTATTTTTTATTCGAAATAAAGAATTGAAAAAAGGTTTTTTATTCTGGCTGTTTGTTATAATGTATTCTGTCTTGAGGTTTTTTATAGAATTCTTTAGAGCTCCTGACCCGCAACTAGGCTTTATTTTTGGTTTAACAATGGGGCAGATATTGAATATTGTGATGTTTTCTGTTGGAATCTATTTTATATCTAGATTAAAATGATGCAATGCCCTAGCTGCAAATCAAAGAATATTACTTTGTACATGGGCGGCCAGTTTGGAAAATACATCTGCAAGAAATGCGGCTATATTGGGCCTATGATTGTTGACAAGAAAAACAGAAAGAAATATAAATAAGATGTATTGAACATTATTGATTCTTATGAAACTAAGCAAAGAAGACAAGATACACATATTACTAGGATTGTTTATAGCTGCGTTAATTGCAGCTAATCTATTAGGCACTAAAATAACAACCATATTAGGTATTTCTGTTTCTGTGGGTATATTTGCTTATCCAATAACATTCTTGGTTACTGATGTTGTTGAAGAAGTAGAAGGCAGGAAAAGAACAAAGAAATTTATCTATGCTGGTTTAGTTTCTCTTATTTTGGTTTTTATCTTAACTTCATTATCTGTTGTTTTGCCTGCAGCTTCAAGGTATGATTATAATGATGAGTATAAGATTGTTTTTGGAAGCTCTTTAAGGA
>CAZOXR010000045.1:0-7604 GCA_964583885.1 uncultured Methanosarcinales archaeon
TTTTCTGTATCGACATAAACAGCTACTGCATCTTCATCATTCTTCTGGCAATTTTATAACAAAATATGGCCTATCTGTGTTTTTCCAGAGCCAAACTCACCAAAGCATTCAACTATTGCTCCAGTCTCAAAGCCACCACCAACTAAATCATCAAAAGCCTTGTTTCCTGTTGATAGCTTTTCAACAGTTTCCCTTTTTCTAAGCAAATCTTCTCCACTCTCAAAACCCATATCTAATGATGTTCTTGCTGCAGCTATCATCTTCTTTGCTACTGCCCCATTTACTCCTGCTACATCAGACAATTCACCAGGTGTTGCAACAGCTATAGACATTATGTCCTTATAGCCTACTGATTCGAGTTTTTCTGCTGTTGCTGCTCCAACGCCAGGCAAATCAGAAATTGACAATTCTTTTTTTGGTTTAGTAACTACAAGTTCAGGTTGTTTTAATTCTTGTTTCATTTTATCATCCTCTTTTTCCTTTTTATTTGATTTTTTCATTGTTATCACCAACTACATTACAATCTCTTCTTCATTAATATTAGGGGTATCCTGAGAAGCGCTTTGCGCGCCCCTTAGAACAAGATACTCGTATGCTTTCTGCAGAACTAATGATGCTTTTGGCAGATCATTTATCCTCATATTGGAAGATGTTTGCCATTTTCCATCCTTATCTGTGTATCTTCTTTGTAGAGTTATTGATCTGAACTCTATTGGCTCGCCAGTTTTTTTACTGGTGCCATTATTTTTCCAGATTGTAGCACTTATAGCTCCTGTGCTAAACTTTTTCTCTGGAATATTCTTTCCAGAACTTGTATTTTCCATTTAAATCGCCTCTTTGCTTTTCGCATTTTATTTCATACTTCCCTTAATTATGAGCTCGCCCTCCGCGTCCCAAGCGGAACGCTTTTGGCTACTCCAGGAAGTGAGGTGCTGCGTTTTTCAGCAGCATATAACTAGTAAGGTGAAGGTGGTTTATATACCTTACGTGAGAATGTCCAGTGTCCAGTGGTTAGTGGATTTTTGGGTTTTAGAGCCTATAAAGCAGAAATTTAATGGAATCAGCCATGTCCTGTGCTAAAAAATTAATAGATTCCATATATCGGCAGCAATTAATCCAAAAAAAAGTGTTGTTTCTAATAAAGCGCCGGTTTTGATAAAACCTTTTATCCTGAATCGCGATAAAGGATGAAATGGCATTATACCCTTATGATTAAAACAGTCAATAAACAAATGTGAGGTATATCCAATAACAAAAGGCAAAACAAAAGGGTTACTTCTAAAAAACAATGCCAAAACAACATGAATCAAAATCAAAAATAATAAGCTATGAAAAAATCCCCTGTGCTCAAATAAAAATCCAATAATCTTTACCTTCTTGCCGACCTTTGATTTGGGATGATCTATATCAGGTAAAACACTGCCAATCAAAACTAGGATCAGAAATAATATGGTGTTATATGGATCAATTATTTTCAAAGCTAACAAACCAATAAGAAAACCAAATGCTAAATGTGTTCTGAAAAGCATTTTAAGTTTTTAATCTTATTATGCCATCAACAAAAATAGCTGTGCCTAACAGCATCATTATAATTCCATAAAAAGGTATCATAGCTACAAAACCCATTATTGATGATAAAACACCGCCAATTATGTTCCCTACTACAGGTATGTAAAAGATAAGGGTGATAACAAAGCTTAGACCTATCCATATCTCTACTATAGCAATAAATTTAGACCACATAAAAGCTCACCTCTATTAACATAAGAAACCTATGGGTTTTTTAATCTTTCCTCTTCAAGCCTTTTAATCTCTTCTTCAGGATTTGGATTCAAAAAAACTAAGCCAGCTATAAATTCAAGCCTATCAAACATCTGATTTTTGTTTGCCCTTCCGACAACCTTAACCATTGTGCCTAATAACTTTGTCTTTATTTCATCAAATTTTTCAGGCTCATTCTTATACTTTAAGATTTCATCAAAGGGTATATCCAATAATCTTTCAGCCTGGTTTCTAAAGAAAACAGTTCTTATGTTTTCTGACCCATCATCTAAAAACAGATTCAAAACACAGGAATATTTTGGCTTTACCTCATTATGCGCTTCACAAATAAACTTTTCCTCATGCTGCCTTAATCTTTTATTGCATTCGGGGCAAACCTCAAAAAATCTTGGCTCAAAAACCTGGACAATTGTGCCCAATAACTCAACATTATCGTTCTCTTGCAACTCATTTATTTTCTTTCTTTTAACTTCTACTTTCGTTTCTTTAATATTTCCAACAGTTTCTCCCTCTGGATTCAAGATTAGTTTGCTCCTCTCATTCAGATGGACCTCTTTTCCCCGAACATTATCTCTTACATAACCTCCATTGACTTTTATTATCATGTCTTGTTTTAGGTTTTTTATGTTTTCAGCTTGTGTGCCCCACATAACAACCCTTATAGTTCCAGTCTCATCTCCAAGGATAAATGAAGCTACTTTTCCTTCCCTCTTTTCTGTTTTAAATTCCCTTAACTCATATACCTGCATTACCTTTCCAACAGTCTCAACATCTCGCATTCCTGCAAGGATATTCTTTATCTGTAACTTTCCGCTTGATGCTTCAAATAGTTTTACTCCAAGCTCATTGGCTATTATATGCGCTGCTCCTTCTTTGCTTATTAAGCCAGAAAGCTGTTTTAGTTTCTCATCAATTTTACTGTTAATATCTTCATCAGAAAGCTTTGTTTTTTCTTTTATTCTTACTATAATATCAGATAAAGGAATTTTTATCATTTAACCACCTACATTAATAGTTAGTTTTTATATTTGATTTATATATTTTTATATTATCTAGAATAGCCTTTATAAAATCAATCAAATTTAAGGGCAAATCTATATTGTATGTTCCTTAGCGTTGTTTCTTTGTCTTCATCACTATAAGCATAAACCTGTTTGTTATTGTTTTCTATACAAAATCTGAAGGTTGTTTTTTGAGTTGGGCATAAACCCATGTCCTCCTGATTGTGCCCTTTTAGCTTATTATCTTCATTTAATAGAATAATCTCTGTATTTATTATAAAATTGCTTACACCTTCATAATCAACATCAAAATCAAGTTCAAATAATGTTTCGTCGCCCCCCACCATCTTAATCTTGTTTTGTTCAAGAAGGATTGAATCATAATCCCCTTCTGGAGTATTAAGTTTACAAATACAATTGCTGAAATCAGAATGAGCGCATAAATAAATTCTTTCAGCAAAATCAATAAATGCTCTTTTAAGCACAGGTTCACAATTATCTGATAATCTTAAATTATTTTCATTAAAAATATTTCTATTGCCACTCACGCACGCAACAACATTCTCTGATTCCTTACAAATATCCTTTAATTGCTCAGCTTTTTCAGCTAGTGTATCATAATCCTCAAGAATATTAAAATCAAGCTTCTGGTTAAAAGATGGTTTAATTGAGTATCTGCCTAATATCTTTACCTCTTCTGATGTGCCTTCTTCTACAGCAGCGGTTGTTATTTCGTTTTCATCAACATTTTCTACAGTTTCCACTACGTCAATTCCTCCCCCCATAATTTCTTCATATTTCGTCTTGTAACCTTCTACTTTTCTAACATAATCCTTGATCTCAACTAGTTTGTTTCTCTTTTCATTATAATCACTAAAATAAGTTATCAAATCAGGCGTTAATTGTTGTGAAACCTCTTGCCAGCTTGGGTCGTCTTTTCCTGTTTTTCTTATTGCTTTCTTAATAACCTCGCTACCACCATTATAAGAAGCGATAGCAAACTCTTCCCCATGGGCGTGATCCTTAAATTGATTTAAAAGTCTGGACAAATATAAAGACCCTGCCTCAATTGATTTAATTGAATCATGCCTGTCATCTTTATAAACGCAATATTTTTTGTCAGATCCTCTTTTGCCGCAATCAGACCCAACACAATCACAAAGACCATACTCATAGGCTGTTGCTGCGCAAAACTGCATTAGCCCTTTGCATCCTGTACGGGACACCAGATTTGGGTTTCCTGCAGATTCTTGTGCAATAACAGCTGTAATTACTGAATCCTGAACAGAAAAGGCACTACTTGCGCCCCCAATATAAGGGCCGTATGTACTTTTTATTTTTCTTAGAACTGCATCTGCTCCTTTAGGAATATCATAAATTGCTTCATACCACTTCACTTTTACCTCCCTAACATCAATCTCGATATTTTCAGTAGCAATTCCTACAACCAGGTCATCCTTGATTAAAAAATCATAATTATTCAAAGAGATGGCGACATTCTCATCAGGATACTCAACAAGATAACTATTAAGAGCGTCGTTTAAATACAAACTAAAATTATATTTCAATGAGTCACTATCAAGAGGACATTCATCGTTCCATAAAGCGTAACCAAGATAATTTTCACAATCTGGACCATAAAAACCACCTTTCTGCCACAAGTCGTATGCTGCTTGATAGATTGAATTTTTAGCTGCATAATCGACATAAAATAATATCTTTTCTCCTTCATGATATGTCTCCATTATTGATCTTGGCACATCTCCAAAATTTCTGCTTATGTTTGTCTTTCCATATACTACAACCAGAGCGTACCCTATAATCATGACTATAATTAATATAAAAAGCGCCTCAAAATACCATCCTCCTTTTTTCCCTTTCATTCTAATAAAAAACAAATTTAAATTTTATTGGCTCTAGCCCATAATGATTAGGTATATATGTTTCATGTATTGTCTTTTCGTTGCATAATGTCCGCGTATCATCGATAATCAACTCATCATTAATATAAATCCTCCAATAACAAACCATGTCTTCTTGTGCATATAGCTTATTGAGAAATTCTGTTGTTTCTCTTTCCAACTGTTCATATCTCCCTTGTATAAAATCATTAATTACTATATCAGCCATTGCTTTTTCATCAATAGGATGTCTTAGATAATTAAATAGGAATAGGTTCTCATTAAATGCAGTTATACTTTCAATTACACTTGACTTTGCTCGCTCTTCCATTATGGTGGTAGTTGTCAAAATAGTGCCTATCATTATTAATATAGAAATGCCTCCAAAACCTACAAAACCAAGGAAACCAGCCGGTTCTGCTCCTTTTTTATTAAGCATGTTAATCACGATTATTCTTTCTCAAAACCAATTTTAACTATTAATAATTTCTTTTCTTCTCTTTCGTCAGGATATCTCACTAAAACAATCTTATTTTTAGTTATCATATCATGTTTCTCACTTTGAGCATGAACTTCCTCAATAAAATCATAGCTGAATTTATTATAATAAAGCTCTTGACCACCTATGACTAATTTTAAAGAAATTTTTGTATTGTCGCCCTCTTCACCAAAAAGATTCCTTAAAGTCTCTTCATTGAATTTAGTAATATCTACTATTTCAAAATTGGTTCTTCCTGTATACTGATCATGATAAAAAAAGCCATTAGTTGAGTAAAATAACCTATTCAGCAACAAATAATTCTCAAGATTGTTGGTGCTAAGAGAAACAGATGTCCCTATATCAACAATAGAACTTAAAACTAAGTAGAAGGGGTATACCATAACGAGGATAGTTATGAACCACCTTGTTACATAAGCAGAGGTTATTCCTTTCTTATCCATAGCTCTTAACCCCCAGATCTATTGATTCTAAGATTGCATTTTTAGCTTCTTCATTTGACCAGAGATTCTCTTCTTCATGAATATTTTTGTTGCCTACCTCCAATAAAACAGATAGATAGTCATTCTGATTTAACATCTGCCAAGAATCTGTTGGGATGATTGATACGCCTGTTATATGTCTTAAATTATTTTCATCAGCTATTCTTTCTAATTTATCAAGAAGGGGATTGATAATCAGACAGGCTAGCCTTCTATTTTCTTTGAGATTAACATCAGACGAAATAAATGCTTTAATTGTATTTGTTGTTGTATCCCCATAACTGCCAGGGTAATACCATACAAAAACATCATTACCATTCCTGATTGCATTATTCCTTCCTTCTAAATCATTTATCTCGCTAATATCATCAAAATCCTTAAAAGCAGATTTACTAAATCTTTGTGCATTCTCTATCTCGGGACATTCTAATTCATTGAGATTTGGTATTAATGATTCTATTTTATTTATCCTAAGTCTTTTGTCTGTTTTAGCAAATCTCAGATTAATATCCTTAATCAAATTATCTTCAGTTACATCATCTCCCCTAAAAATGGGCTTAATATCCATAGTAGAGTATCCTATTGTCTTATCTGGTGTGAAATAATAAGCAATATTATCTAGATTAAGTATATCCTGTTTTTCATATGCGTTTACTGAATCTTCATCAAATTTAAAACTAAACCAAGCAGTATATTTATCATAATCCACCATAATATTGCCGGGGCTTGCATATAAACTATCAATTATGTTTGCAATATCTCTCTCTAAAAAAGCCCTTTCGAAATTAGTGTTTTTATCCAAGCCGTTTATTATAATCAATAAAGGTATAAGTATAATGGTAAAAGCTATAAATAAAGCAATGAATGGGCGTAAAGATTCTTCTGTTAGTTGTTCTTGCCCTTTTTTTGAAGAAAAGATTTTCATATCTTTTTTCTATTATTTTCTATTTAAATAGTTTATGCTAGAACTTATTCATTAGTTAAGATTATGATAGGCTTAATTTGTTATTCTTCCAGCTTATAAGCATATTTCCATCTCTAAGTGTATAACGTGCGTTATTAAAAGCAAAATCTAGCTTGTTTATTGAGCAAAAATCTTTTCCAATATCTGTTTTTATTAAACACAATTTTGTTTTTGACCCTTCTTTGCAAACACCAGCTTCATTATCGCAATTCTTAACAGAGATATAATATTCATTTGCTCCATCAAGAGTTATAAGATATGCCTGCTCTTCTCTTTGTATATTATCAATATCATTACTAATGTATTCAATCAAACCATTCAGTTCT
This sequence comes from uncultured Methanosarcinales archaeon, assembly GCA_964583885.1. GTDB lineage: Archaea > Nanobdellota > Nanobdellia > Woesearchaeales > CAZOXR01 > CAZOXR01. The sequence continues at coordinate 6,956 of CAZOXR010000045.1, forward strand.
TTAATTTCTTCAGAATCTTTTTCACCAAAAAAAAAGCCGCCAAAAGGACGCAAAACACCAAAGAAAAGAAATATAATGAGAAGAGGTACAACTGCAATAAGAATTGAATAGACTGTTACTCCTGCTTTTTTATCCATTTTTTAAGAAGATTTCTTTTCACAGCAGATGCCATTTAAATTATCATCAGAGACGCATTCCTCAAATCTTCCAGAGATTGATTCTTCAGTATTAGTATCGCATGGGCTGCAATGCCTTCCGAATAACGCATTGCACCCTTTTATTTGCTCTGATGCCTGCTCAGTAACCTTAGAATAATCGTCAGCGTATTTGTTTGATTGTGAAATGAATATTGCAACAACAACACCAAGGACAACTAAAACCAGTATAGCAACCACTGTTGTTTCAAAACTTATACCAATACCTCTTTTATTCATTCTTATTCTCAGGGAATTATAGTATTTAAATCTTTTGAAACAAAAGACATGGTCAAATCCTAGCCGTCTGTGCCATCAATGCCATTCAATGCCGCCTACATTAAATTTGCGAAGCAAATTTATGGCTGGTTCGGCATTGATGGCGTGGCCAGACGAGACGTACCAAGTTCCCATACGAAGTGTGGGGTTTTGGTACGACGAGTAGGATGGGGTTT
>CAZOXR010000046.1:0-7525 GCA_964583885.1 uncultured Methanosarcinales archaeon
ATGCTGCTAATCTTTCTCTTTCTGCCGCTTCTGCTGCTAATTCTTCTGCTGATTTTGGTTCCGGTGGTGGTGGTCCTACTGCTGGCTTAACAAAGCCAAACACAACAATGTCTCCTTCTGTAATCCTGTTTATGTTCCTTATTGTTCCATCTGGCTTTTTAACAAATACATTTCCAAGATTGTTCTGGACCTGTTGTTTTTGAGCAGTTGAAAGCTGACCATATTCTTTGTTAAATAATTGTTTTGATAAGATAGTTGTTAACCAATCACCTTTTTGTACAGTGTATTCATATGATCCTACATTACCTGTCAATAGATTGCCAGCTACCTGGGCTCCTGGTGCTACTGAATCAGCTGCTCTTCCAAGAATCTCTCCATTAGGACCAATAACAACGCGGTCAGGTCTGACTGTGTATGTTGTTCCTGGTTCAATAGTTATAGATGAACTGAAATCATCGACTTTTATAACATCTGCAGGAAGTGGTTTGTCTGCTGGATAAAGCCAGCCATCGCTTCCTAAAACAATATTGTCCCCTAATGCATTCACATTAGAAGGAGTAGTTGCTGGTCTTCCTGCTGCAGCAGCAGCACCAGTACCACTCCCTATCTTTCCGTCTGCATCCTTTGCTGGTATGCCTAACTGTATTTGTATTCTACGTATTGCTTGAGGATCAGCCATGATCCCATCAACGTCTGAGTAAGCCATTAACTCTAAGTATGCTTTAAATGCATTTCTATGCGCTTGTTGGTCTGCCCTTTTATTGAATTCAACTGCAGATGTAGCTGCAGTGTCAGATAATGGTGTAACAGCTGATGATGGTACTGCTGGTGTAACCACCTTTATATCAGTAAGTGGTTTGCCTCGTAATGCAGTATTTTTATTAGCCTCAGCCTGCAATAAATCTCTAATTTTAGCTGCATCTGTTTCTGCTGTTGTAACAGTTACTGTCTCTTCTTCAACAGTTGCGCTCCATGTTTTTTGTGGAGGTGCAACTGGTGTTGCACTTGCTAGTGCTGCACTTGCTAGTGCTGCAGCTGCAGCGTCTGCAGCAGCTGAGAAACTATTTGCTCCAGTTTTCATACCCTCGCCTGGGTCCCTTTTACCATTATCATTACCATCGAAAAACCAACCATCAGCATCATGTGAGTATACAATCACTTCTCCATCACCTGAAATAGGACGTCTTTCTACTTTACCATCTTTTAAGACATAAATATAGCCTGCCTGAGCATTATCAAAAGCGCCTAATGTTTTTTCTCCTGGTGGTTGGGCTGCTGTTGCACCTGTTGATGGAGGTCTACCATCTTTTGTATAACCTGCTACTTTTGTTGGCGTTGCAGCTAAATATGGAGCTACACCCCCAGGTCCTATTCTAGGATGCATAGAGCCATCTTCGCTAAAGACCACTAATTTTAATTTTCCACCATCTTCAACACCAATAACAACCTTATATTCATTTGTGGCAGGATCTTGCAAGATGTCTCCAATATTATAACCTGTCTCTCCAATTGGTTGATTCCTATTATCTAGTTGAGCTACGTAATCATTAATGTCTAGTCCTACTACTACTACCACTTCCCCGCCTGCTGCGCTTATCAAGGCACTCCTTGTTGTTGCTAATCTTGCTTGTTCTGTTGCCAAGTTCCCTGCTGCTTTATTGTTTAATCCATTTGAAGCTGTTTGTACTCGCCTCATAACTGCTTGCGCTGCAGCTGCAGCTGCTACAGCACCATCTGCTGCTGTTTGTCTTGCTTCTTTTAATGCATCACTTGCATCGTTAGTAATACGCAGTTTTGCATAATAATTATCACGTGCTGCTACTAATCCATCCCCTTCACTCTTCTCCAGTTCTTGCCAAGCCACATATGCTGCATCACTTATACCTTTTGCGGTAGTTACTGCTGTTTCTGCTTTTGTTACATCACTGTTTGTTTTTTCTGCATCCGTTTTTGCTTTAGCTGCATCTGTTCTTATTTGATTATAATCTGCTGTAGCAGGTAATTTTTTTGCAGCATTATCTGCTGCTGTTGCTGCTGCTAATGCTTGTGCTCGTACATTAACAAGGATCCCTGGTAGGGTTGTTTCAACAGCTGCCTTTTTAGCGGCGTGGTCACTATTTATTTGCTCTTCATTAGGGTCACCAGCCTCCACCCTCAACCATGCACGCTCTGCAGCTTCATATTCTCTTTGCGCTCGTTGTAATTCTTCTTCTGTTACTTTTGCTCTTTCTGTTTCTATTGTTTGCACCGCTTCTTTTGCTGGATCTATTATCCCATCTACATCTGTTTTTCGTGTTGCTGCAGTTTCTGCTGCTGTTTCTGCTGCAGGTATTATAGTTGCCACTGAATCTCTTACAGTTCGTATTTGTCTATTTACTTCTACTTGTGCTGCTTTTGCTGCTTCTAGCTCACCCTGTACTGCTTCTTCTCTGCTTGCTATTTTTGCAATGATTGTGGTGTCTTCTCCGTGTTTCCTAACATTTCCATCTCTATCGACCACATAATAGCCTGTTGCATCAAGTCTTGGTGCTGGTGCTCCAGCATCTGCTGATGGAGGCGCAGTTATTTTTTCTTGTAAACGAGAACCCTTATGTGTTCCTGGTGTTACATCCTCTGCTCCTCCTTTTATTGCATTAAGAACTGTTTGTGCTCTCTCTACCTCTATTTGTGCATTAACTGTTGCTTTTTCTCCTGCTATTAATTGTAAACGTACATTTGCTGCTTCTATAGATTCTGCATTTTCAGAATATTCTGCAGCTCTTAATTGTGATTGTGCAACTATTAACTTGCTTTCTTCTCTTGCTTCATCTTCTACCCAGTCAAAACGCTGGTCTATACTGCTATACCCGCAATCTGAACATGCACCACCATAGCCACTAAGGTCGCTGTCTAGCAATACATCCTCAAAAACAATGCCTGTTCCAGTAAAATCAATCCTTCTTAGTTCAGAACTACCAATAATAAAATTAATAGCTTCTTTTGTTATTGGTCCATCATATTCAATAAAATAGAGAGCTCCTCCATCTTTCCTCTCAAATATACCTGTCTTTTTTTCAGCGTCTTTACCTATTGAGCCAGAGAAATACCTACGTTTGCCTTTATATCCAAGAAGATCATAAACTTCTATATTATTGATTGCGTCCTGACTAAACTCCAGGTTTATTATAGCATTGTTCCGATCAGTAGTAGTAAATGTGGCAATATTACCATTCCCAAGAGTTGTTTCAGGCACTTTTGTCATGCTTGCTGGTGTTCCTCCAGCATCTACGAATTCATTTCTAAGTTGAGGAATAAAATTTTTTACATCATCTGCATCCAAATCCTGCAGTTCTGCATCCCCTGTCTTTGCTATTTCTATCCTTTGAAACTTTTCCCTATCAAGATAGCTTTTAACATTGGTTGATGTTAAAGCACCCAGTGTTGGAGTATATGGCGCAAATGAGATTGCTACTGCTGCTGCCCCCTCCCATGATACTCTGTAAAACCCTCTTGATACCCTATCTGGTGCTCTTCCTACGTAAAAAGAATAACCATTTTGGGTTTCGTCAACATAACGCTCTATCTCAATCTTTGTAATATCACTATATGACCACTCAAAATCATTATCATAATCAGTTTCATCACCATCAAAATTAAGAGCAGCTCCAGTTATCATGTTCCCACCAAACTCTTCACCAGAAAGCATAACACCAAACATCAGAATAATAACTAATATAACTGACAATCCCTGCTCCAATGATGGGTAATTAACTGCTTTCTTGTTCATTTTGTATGCCCTTTTATGAATATGTTTATAATGGATGATACATCGCCATAGAGTGTGTGGTTCTTTAAAATCTCCACAGCAAGTGAATTTTTTTCTTTTATGGATTTAACAAAATCAGCATAACTTATATATTCTGTATTTATCTCGCGGCTATACCTTCTCTTTATACTTCTTATCCTGTCTTTATCTGACTTGCCAACTAACACAAGGTCAATATCTGAACTTTTGTTACAGCTTCCTGATGCAAAAGAACCGAAGAGGATAATAGATTCTGCAAAAGGAATTATCTCTTTGATTATTACGCCTAACTCTTTATTGCTGAGACTCTCCATTGATTTAAAGGACTCTGAAATCTCAATAAGAACTCTTGTTTTTGGGTTTGACATCTCTAAGGAATACTCTTTGTTTCTTCCTCTTAGAACATATTTCAAAACTTTTTCTTTTACAAGCTCGTTAATATGGTTTAACGCTGTCTGTGGATTTGCATTTATCAGCCTGGCAATCTCCCTGCCAGGAATAACTCTTGCATAATCTCCAAGATACAGGCTTATTATGTCTATTTTTTTAGACATATGTCTAATTTTGATCACCTTCTGTATATTTTGAAATCATCTCTCTTAACGCTCCAATGTCTATATCTTCCTTAACTTGCTTGCATGTCAAAATAAAGTCCTTTACCTTTTCTTTATCCTCTAGTGTTTTGCTTTTTAGATAGTACTGTACACCTATCCTATCCTCTTTCAATTCCTCTAGGAACTTTATGTCTTCTTTTGAAAAATGAGGAATAGCATTCATTAAGGCGATTGAGCAGTCGTGAATCTCGCTTTTAATACCTGCTTTCATTAAAATAGAGTATAATGCGTTATAGCACGCATAATAACCCATTATAAGATTCCATTTATTATCTATCTTCCCAAGAGCCTCTAGTGTTAGATTAGATTCTTCCATATACTTCTCACTAAGGTTTTCATTTGGCTCAATAAGCCTTATGCCTTCCTTTTTCTTGCAACACCACTTAATCTTGTGTGTTACCATATTATTAACTGCTTTTTTATTCATTTTCTCCTAAACCTTCTTCCAAACCTTCATCCAAGCCTTTTTCTAACATTTCGCAAAAGTCTGTTTCTGGCTGCAGATTATACTCTTCATTATCCACATAAGCATATAGATGCGCTGCTGACTCACCTAAAAGCATTAGTGTTTGGAAAAAGCAGCTTCCTGACCATGCAGCCATGCATGTTCCTCCTCCTGTCCTGCAAGCTGCTGCAGTACCCTCTGCACAGCTTTGCAAAAGCTCCTCTCTTAGCAAAGACCAAGCTGATGGAACAGGATTAGACATTACTTTCATTACATCTCTTGCTGGTGTAGCCATAGCATCCAAGAATGCTGTTCCATGCCCCCACATATAAACACAATCCTCATATTGATATTGTTTACTGCATTCTTCCTGCGGCAATCCAGCAGGAACCATATCCCTCAAACAAACTGCTTTCTTGCATTCTATTTGTTTCTTTTTTTGTAGATTATAGATTATGCCTGGCACACATCCACAGCCAACAGCAAAAGGCAAACTCTTCTTTGCTAAATCTAATGTGCCTGTTTCAAAATACTGGGCATTTTGAGCCCAGAATGAAGGGGCTAGATTGCCAATAAGGCCTTTTTTCAGGATATTACAAAACCCGCCTCCCCAACTTACGAATGATTCATCTGAAACAAAAGGCAGATTCGCTCCTGCAGTCTCGCCGCCACAAGTTACAAAGTTGCAGAAGGTGTCAAATAATTTTTCTGACTTCTCGCGTGTCTCACCAGCAGCAACCCTTCCTGTTTCTGAAGCAAGTGCACCAGCATCACATCCTCCAAGTGAAGCAACCCTGCCTGCTTCTGTGTCAATACAAACAGCAAATTCACCTCCAAGAACATCCCAGAAAGTAGCTGCTGAAGCATAAACAGCCTTTAGATCACATATCATCCTGGATTTTGTAAACAAGCCGTCTAAAGTAGTCAATAACCTATGATACCCTTTAACACTCTTTCTTATTCTTTCAATCTCATCTTTTATAGCTTGTGTAGAGGCTTCTGTTGGCTCTATTGGAATATTAATTGTTAAATTCTTTCTTTCTCTTGAGCTATAGAAAGTATTTCCGCATCTTAGGCTATACTGTAAAAAGCAAGGTCCAATCTCATACTTGGTAAATTGCTCACCAACTGTCATTGGGTCAATCTCAAACTGCATAAAACCAGCATAATTATTTCCATTCTTCTGAATATTAACATAACCAGGACACCCAGAGCTAAGGTCTGCGCTTATTATCTCTATGTCATCCCTGCAGTTATCCTTGTAATCTAAAATAAATGGAATAGTCTCATAATAAGCAGAACTTGCAAGGTTTGGAAGAATATCCTTGTAAATCGGAAGCACATACCTGCCATCTATAGATAGGTCATAAAAATCTTCATGATCTGCTTCAACATCATAGACCTCAACCCGCTTATCCTCAATCAATGAATTTCCAGCAATATCTGTAAAATTAAATCTCAAAGAAGTCACAGTATATTCCTGGACATCAATTGGATCGTTAATATTCAATATGCACCTATAGACATCATTATCTTTAGTACAGCCTGCACTTACATCACCAGCTCCAGAGGTTATTTGAGACACATCAACAGAAATAGTTACTGGATTCTCTTCTTCAACTGTTGCAACTATAGTCAGCATGTCTCCTACCTTTAGGTAACCTTCATAATCAGAAGAGCTTCTGCTGCCTCCACCAACAGCAGTTATATCTATCTGGGCATTTATAGGCCCTGTTTTATCAACAATAACATCAGCAGGAAACTCAGCACTGACAGTATTTCTAAGCATGTCTTTTGAGTCTGTCTTGATAGAGACAGTTAGCTGGCCATCTTGCTGTGTTATCCTTACATCATTCCAGTAACATCTCCATCCTGCTTCGCAGCTATCTGCCCTGTAAACACCAGAGCCAATATGCAGCCTCATATCTTCTGAAGCTACACCAACATCTTCAGTAATATCTGCAATGAAATTTCCAGAGCTGCTTACAAAATAATCACCGCCAGAAGCCTTGTCTGTAATAATAGATGTTATAACCGGCCCTGTAATATCTTTTGTAATGGTTTTGAGAATAGTTTCTTCTGCCTCATTGCCAGCTGAATCCTTTGCGCTTATCTTTATACTTGCTGAGCCAGTATCAGCAGGCTTTAATTGTATTGGCCATCTGCATCCAAAAACACCGGTTGTTAATTCAGAACAAGCTGCTTTTAGATTACCATAATCTGTCCTGTCTGCATTCAGAGCAGATAAATCAGCAAAAACATCATTTGTATCCAGGTCAGCAGCAGTTATATTTACACTAACAACAACCTCTATTAGTGTTTCTTTAAAATGCAGAATTTCATTGTTAAGATACAAAATCCTGAATGAATCAGCACCAATAATAACCCCTTCTTTGTCAACAGTGAAACTGTCACAAACAGGAGTTGCAGATTCCTGCATAAACCTATCATAAACTTTAGCGCACATTCTCACCTCGCCGCTATCAGGGCTTGTGTATGGCTCTACATTTGAAACAGAACAATCTGGAGTTCCAAGATTTATCGTATGCACTGGATCACCATCAAGATTATCCTTATAAAATTCTATTTTTTCAATACCTGTGCATTTGCCATTTGCAGAAGAATAATCCTCAACCTCATAATTCAGTTCAACAATACCGTCAGTGCTTAGACTTGGGGTAA
>CAZOXR010000047.1:0-7321 GCA_964583885.1 uncultured Methanosarcinales archaeon
TATTCATGGAGTTTGGCGCAACAGTATCAACACCAACATGCGGAGCATGCTTAGGCGGGTATATGGGAATATTAGCTGAAGGTGAAAAGTGCATTTCCTCAACAAACAGAAATTTTGTTGGCCGCATGGGTCACCCAAAATCAGAGGTTTACTTAGCTTCGCCTGCAACAGTTGCAGCATCAGCAATAGAAGGGAAGATAACAGATCCAAGGAGATATTTAAAATGATTATAAAAGAAAAAGATTGTCCTGAAAAAGAAGCTTATGGAGTCAATTTCAAGACATTAGCAACAGGAGATAAGCTAATGTGCACTATAATGAGATATAAGAAAGATGTAAAAGTGCCAAAGCATAACCATCTTGCAGAGCAAGCAGGGTATGTTATCAAAGGCAAATTAAGATTATGGGTCAATGACAAAGAAGTTGGAGTTTTGGAACAAGGAGACAGCTATGTAGTTAAAGGAGACGAGTTCCACTCAATACTTGCTTTAGAAGATTCAGAATGTATTGACATATTCAGCCCACCAAGAGAAGAGTATAGAAATCAATAAAAACAATAATCATTTAAAAAATTATCAATAAAAAAAGAATCAATAGAATTAAAAAAATAATTTAGTTTTAATGATTAAAGAAGGTGTAAACAAAGATAACGGAGGAAATTAAAATGACAACAATAGATACTGTTGCTAAAACAGCTAGACCAACAGGAAGATTCAGACTTGACGAGCCAAGGGATATGGGGCATGGAGTTGAGTTAATAGAATTGGTAGTTACAGCAAGTCAATTAGAAGGGTATGTATTATTTAATGGCAGCATAATTCGATTCCAAGGTAATGAATATAGCGTATTCGGACTGCATAGTAAAAGCTGTGCTGGTAGAAGAGACGACGGACCAGGTGTCAGCGGATTAGGTGTGGTACGTGGAGATTTTGAGAGAGTATATGATGAAATAATCAGCCAACCTGAATATGCGGGACAAGGTGAGGAAACCCCATGAAAGGAATCGCACACGTCTACAAAAAGGACGACATAAACACAGATGAGATACTTCCTGCTAGATACCTCAATACAGATGATGAAAAAGAATTAGCAAAGCACGCAATGGAAGATCTAGACAAAAGCTTTGTAAAGAAAGTCAAGAAAGGAGACTTTGTTGTAGCTGGAGAGAACTTTGGCTGCGGCTCAAGCAGAGAGCATGCTATCTGGGCCTTAAGAGGCTCTGGTATAAAAGCAGTTATTGCAGATAGCTTTGCAAGAATCTTTTTCAGAAATGCCATAAACAATGGCTTTTTACGCAATTGAATGTAGAGGAGCTTCAAAAGAAATAAAAGATGGAGATAAGTTAGAGATAGATATAGAAAAAGGAACAATAAAAGGCAAAAAAGAATATAAATTCAAGCCATTCCCTAAGTTTGCAGTTAATATTATAAAAGCTGGTGGATTGTTGGATTATATAAAATGAAAACCTACAAAATAGCAAAGATGCCTGGAGACGGCATTGGCCCAGAGATAATTGCAGAAGGAGTTAAAGTAATAGATGCAGTTAGTGATAAGAATAACTTCAAGATTGACTGGACAGAGTATGATAATGGCTCAGAAAAGTACCTTAAGACAAAAGAACTTATTACAGAAGACACATTAAAGGAAATCAAGCAAAAGTGCAAAGCAATCTACTTAGGCGCTTTAGGTGATCCAAGATGCAAGCCAGGAATACTAGAGAAAGGCATTTTGCTAAAGACAAGATTCTATTTTGACCAGTTTGTTAATTTAAGGCCTATCAAATTACTAGAAGGTGTATGGTGTCCATTAAAAGACAAAACACCAAAAGACATAAACTTCACTGTTGTTAGAGAAAATACTGAAGACTTCTATGTCGGCATAGGAAACAAAGCTAAAATAGGTAAATCAAAACAGGAATTAGAAGTCATTAGATCATTATATTCAGTTAAGTTCGGCTTAGATATAGAAACACAAGGCTCTGAAATAGCTTACCAGATAGGTGTTTTAAGCCAGAAAGGAGCAAAAAGAGTAATTGAGTATGCTTTTGAATTAGCTAAAAAACAAGGAAAGAATAAAGTAACTGCAGTTGATAAAGCAAATGTTCTTTCAGATGTTTACAATTTCTGGCGTGAAATAGTTGAGAAAATATCAAAAAAATATCCAGATATTGAGCATGAATTCAATTTTGTTGATGCAATCACAATGTGGTTTGTCAAAAACCCAGAATGGTTCCAGGTTGTTGTAACACCAAACATGTTTGGCGACATAATAACTGATTTAGGAGCAATGATACAAGGCGGCCTAGGACTAGCGCCAGGCGGAAACATCAACCCAAAAGGCATCTCAATGTTTGAGCCTATACACGGCTCTGCGCCAAAATACAAAGGAATGAATACAGCTAACCCATTAGCAACAATCTGGGCAGGAGCAATGATGTTAGAAGAAATAGGCCAGCCAAAAGCAAGTAAACAAATAGTAAATTCAATACAAGACGTTCTTAAACAAGGAAAAACAAAAACAAAAGACTTAGGTGGCAAAAACACATGCTCTGATATGGGAGATGCTGTTGTTAAGAAGCTTCTCTAACTCTATCTACAACATTCTTTACGTAAGCTGCTATCTGGAATCCATAATCTCTGGAAAAAGCAAGATTCTCAGAGTTAGCTAAACTTTGATAAAGAGGTATCTCAAAAGTATCATTCCGCTGGCCTAATAAACAACAAGAATCTCCAAATGTTGCACTTGCTTGTTTGGTTAAATCATGGATTTTGTCTCTATCAGCAGAATCTTTAAGAGCCATAGCTACATAGTAAGGGTATGTTGTGTTTGGAGGGTTCTTTGTTATTGCTACCTGCAAACCTGTAGACTCATCTTCTGCATAGAACCAGAGAGCAGGATAGTTACTCTTTACCTCCGCCCTTTGAAGAGGACAATCAAAACCAGCAAGATATTCTGCTTTAATTTCTTCTGTAATCTCACCTGATTCAAATTTTAATCCAGTTGCTTCCTCAACTGTGCTGACAAGAGCTTCAAGAAATGGCTTATTATACATTCCAGGTTCTGGAAATCGTTCATGCGCAAACCATTGATTATCTTCTTCATTGACACCCACAATAATTCTTGCGTAAGCATTGCCAACCATATGATAATCAACACATACATCTCCAAATCTACCAGTTATTCCTTTTCGAGGTGCTTCTCTAATATCAAATCCCACCGAACCTCTAAAAACATATATATGTCCTTCTCTAGATAAGGAATCCAATTTAATATGTGGTTTCACTGAATCTGACGCAGGTACACAGTCTACCAGAAGATTTTCAACTGTTGCACTTGAATAGCTATGCTCTGGCATAACAGTGTTTTCTGCACGCGATGTTTGCGTGTCAACAACAGACTGCATATTAGGTCTGGAATGTGATGCTATAGTTATTGGTATAACTCCTCTTGCAACAAGAATTTCCCGATCAAAGTTAAAAAAATGGCTGGTAACGTCTTGGTGAGTAACTGGCTCTGCTTTTTTCAGATCGCCGCCTCGTTCTACAATTGCTAATTCAAGCGCACTTAACATTAGTTTTGGAACATCTAAGAAATATTTAAACATTTCCATCGCAAAGTGATTAACTAAGAAAACTTTATAAATCACCCCTCTTTCTCTAAACTAAAAATATAGCGAGGTATATAAAATGAAAGTACTACACGATGAAGATGTTAAAGCTGAACTTAAGAAAACAGTAGCTGTTATTGGATATGGTGCACAAGGCAATGCGCAGGCTAATATGCTCAAGGATTCTGGTGTTAATGTTATAATTGGTGAAACAGAAAAATTTGAAGGACAAAAGAACAATAGCTGGGATAAAGCTAAGGAAGATGGCTTTGAAGTCATGACAATAGATGAAGCAGCTGAAAAAGGAGACATCATACACCTACTATTACCAGACGAAGTCCAGGCAATGGTCTATGACAAACAAGTTAAAGATAAGTTAAAAGCAGGCAAAACACTATGCTTTTCACATGGATTTAATATCTGCTTCAAAAGAATTGTTCCACCAAAAGATGTTGATGTTATTATGGTAGCTCCAAAAGCACCAGGAACAGAGGAACGAAAACAATACTTAGAGGGTTTTGGAGTCCCTGCATTAGTTGCTGTTTACCAGGATGCTTCTGGAAAAGCAAAAGAAGATGCTTTAGCAATGGCAAAAGCAATGCAGTTCACAAAAGCAGGAGTTCTAGAATGCACTTTTGAGCAGGAAACTTATGAAGATCTATTTGGTGAGCAGGCAGTTCTTTGTGGCGGATTAGTTGAACTGATGAAAAACGGCTTTGAGGTTCTGGTTGAAGCTGGTTATCCGCCAGAGATGGCTTATTTTGAGTGTGTTCATGAAACAAAATTAATTGTTGACTTAGTCTTTGAAGGTGGAATCAAGAAGATGGCTGAGGTTATTAGCAATACAGCAGAATACGGAATGTGGTCTGTAGGCAAAAAGATAATCGGGCCAGAAGTAAAAGAAAAGATGAAAGAAGCCCTGAAAAGAGTAGAGAATGGCGAGTTTGCAAAAGAATGGCTTGAAGAGCACAAGAAAGGAATCCCAATGCTAAAGAAAAGCAGGGAAGACATTGGAAAGCATCAGATAGAAGTTACTGGTGAAGAAATAAGGAAATTGTTCAAGAAAAAATAATTATTTTTTATCTTTTTTAAAAAGTTCTATGATAGAATAATTGACTTCCTTGAGGGTTATAATGGAATTTTTCATTCTGAGTTATCCTTGATGGACCAAGTTCAGAAATAAATTCTTCGAAAGCGCCTCTTACAAGCCCTTCTTCTCCCATGTAGAACCTGAACCACCTGCCACGCTCGTATCTTGGTATAGATTCCTTCTCTCTCTCAGCATCATGAAGGTCTACTAAATGGTGCTCATTAAAGAGCTCAACAAGCTCATCTTGCCCCATACCATGAACAAGCGCCTGCCTCAAAGGTGTGTGCCTTTTTCCTCTGTGATAATATGTAACTGGCAGCTCGCAAGGCCTGAAGTTAAGGAAAAGCCGGTCATCATGGCCTGCACTTTTAGCCTCCACATGATAGAGAGCAACAGCATTTAACCCTCCTTCATAACTCTCTCTTCTTGCAACGTACTCTGTAATAGCCCTTCTTACTAACACCCTTGGATCAGAATTTCTGAACCATATAGCATCTCCAGGATTATATTCAGATTGTTTTAAGACATCAGTAAAGGATTTTGATGCTCCTCTTTCAGAGCCAGGTATATCATAACAGGATATGATTTTTCCCATGCTTTTTGCAGTAGCTGCTTCACTAAATGCACCAGCGCCTCCATGAACAAGAAAATTAATATCAGCAGCACTTACCCAGGTACATCTTTCCCAGACATCCCTGTCTCCATAGAGAACAAAATCATAGTGCTCTAAATGTGGAGGATCAGATTCTAAAGGCATTATAAAATCAGGTCCATTAGGATAAAGGGCAAGAAGAACAACATCTGGGTTTGCTTCCCTTACGCCATCAATAACCCAATTTCCAGTTCCTGGACACCCACCTGTCTGGAGAACAAAATTAAGTCCTGTCTCTTGTGTAAAATTTCGTGTTTCTTCTCCAAGGACCTGTCCAAATTTATAAGCAGGGCCTTTAAACTTTTCTAGCCTTTCCCTAACATTTCTAAGATTCTCTCCTGCAGAAGCAAGGATACTCATAACAACATAATCTGCATCAGGATCAATTTCTCTTCCTGTCCGGTCTAACAAGAACCCATTCTCAGGCATGATTGAATCCAACCTGCCAAAGTTAATTGGGTCAAGTAGTGCCTCAAGTGTTGGCCTTGCTTCATCTATAGTTAATCTTCTCATAATAATCACTATCGTCAAGGGAGGAATATATGGTGTTTTATAAATCTTTTTGATTAGAAGGCTTTTTAAAAAGAAATAATCAGATACTTTTTTACATTACTTCTTTTTTTCTTAAAATTCAATTAACTTTAAATATACCTTAATTATTTCTCTTCTAAAGGTGAACTTAATGAGATCAGACATAATAAAGAAGGATATAGCAACTTTGCCACACAGAGCTCTATTGATGTCAGCTGGTGTGAAAAAAGAAGATTTAGAAGCTGGAAAGCCATTTATTGGTGTTGCTAATAGTTTTAATGACCTAATTCCAGGACACATTCATCTTAATGAATTAACAAAAGAAGTAAAGAGTGGGATAGTAGATGCAGGCGGTATTCCTTTTGAATGGGGTGTTCCGGGTGTTTGTGATGGGATTGCAATGCATGTTGAAATGCGTTTAAGCTTGCCTTCTCGTGAACATATAGCAGACAACATTGAAATAATGACTTTATCACATTCATTAGATGGATGGGTTGGTGTAACTAATTGCGATAAAATAACACCAGGCATGTTAATGGCAGCTGGAAGATTAAATTTACCTTCAATCATGCTTACTGGCGGTCCAATGAAAGCCAATATTGTTGATGGCAAGAAACACCATCCAATTGAAGGCTTTGGCATAGTTGGCCAGGTTAAAGGTGGCAAACTAACAGAAGAAGAAGCTAATAAGATGCTTCCATGCATGGTTTGCGGCGCTGGAAGTTGTGTTGGCTTGTATACTGCAAACACAATGGCAACTGTAACAGAGGTTTTAGGAATGTCTGTTACAAAATGCTCCACAACATTAGCTCTTGATCCAGAAAAGAAGCAGCAAGCTTATGAAACAGGAAAAAGAATTGTTGAGTTAGTTAAAAAGAACCTAAAACCAAGAGATATAATGACAAAGAATGCTTTTGAGAATGCAATCAGAGTAGACATGGCAATGGGCGGCTCAACAAATACTGTTTTGCATATTCCTGCAATTGCAAAAGAAGCTAAAGTAGATGTTGATGTTAATATGTTTGATAGTATTTCAAGAGAAACTCCAAATCTATGCAAGATAATCCCTTCTGGTGAGTATGAAATGGCTGACATTAACAAAGCAGGCGGTGTTTCTGGAGTTTTGAATAGATTAAAGGATTCTATAAAAGATTCGCCTACTGTAAATGGGAAATCAATAAAAGAAATATCTGAAGAAGGAAAAGTTTCAGATGATGAAGTTATTAGAAGTTTGGATAATGCTTATTTTAAAGAAGGCGGAATTGCTGTTTTGAAAGGCAATATTGCAAACACTTCAATTATTAAACAAACAGCTGTTGAAGAAGAAATGATGAAACATGAAGGCCCTGCAAAAGTCTTTTACACAGAAGATGATTTACTGAAAGCAATTGAAGAAAAGAAAATAGAAGAAGGAGATGTTATTGTTTTGCCATTCCAAGGCC